>JBDTOH010000143.1:0-11303 GCA_039933355.1 Gemmatimonadota bacterium
CACTGGTTCACCCGCGCGGCGCAAGGGGCGCACCGGGTTACGCTCGGGCTGGCGTTTGTCGGGCTCGCATTCCATCAGATGTTCGACGGCGGGGCCCTCGCGTTCTTCAGCGGGTCGAACGGGCCGGACACCATTCTCGTGGCCGGAGTCGTGCTCCACCAAGTACCGGTCGGCCTGCTGGTGTGGTGGGTTCTCCGGCGCAAGCCGATCCTCGTGCCCGCGCTGCTTCTGCTTGGCCTCGGGGCGCTGATCGTCCTCGGGTATGCCGTCCAGGTCGAGCTCGGCACCTTGGTGCCCGAGTCGGTGACCCAGGCGTTTACCGCGCTGATCGGTGGATCGCTCCTCCACGTTCTCGGGCATGATCCGGCCGCGCACGAAGAGGAGGGCGTGGCGGCGCCCGGCCGGCGCGGCAAGCGGCTCGGCGCGTTAGGCGCGGTGATCGGACTGGTCGTGCTCTTCTTCGCAGCGCGGGCGAGCCAAGTGATGGAGGGCGACCAAACCGCGGGCGCGTTCATCGATCGGCTCGCGGTCATCTCGCTCGAGGCCGCGCCGGCTCTGCTCCTTGCCTACCTGATCGCAAGTCTCCTGTCGGCGGTTGCTCCGGGATCGTCCTCGGCATGGCTGGGTCACGGGTTGGCGTGGTCCCAGCCGATCCGCGGAGGTCTGGTCGGATTCTCCGTGCCTTTGGCCTCCCGCTCGGTCGCGCCGCTCTACCGTCTGCTCGTGAGGGGAGGCGCGTCTGCCGCAGGGGCGATGGCGTTCCTGGTCGCCGGTCCGGTGCTTGGCGTCGACGCCGTTTTGCTTTCGTTCCCGCTCCTCGGCGCGGAGCTCACCGCGACTCGAGGGCTCGCTGCGCTGGTCGTGGCGCTGCTGGTGGGGTGGTTCGTCGGTGGGGCGGTAGGACGGTCAGGTGCGCGGGACTCGTCGGGGCATGTCCATTCGGTGCCGCCGCTCGCGGCGAGGATTCGGACTGGTCTAACGCCGGCGCTCGGGGAGAGCGTCGACCGGACCGCGCCATGGATTCTGTTAGGCATGCTGATCGCAGCCATGCTCGGGCCCGACGCGATCGCCCGGCTTGTGATGGTGGTGCCCCGCGGGGTGGAGGTGGCCGCATTCGGTCTGCTCGGGATTCCGATCTACCTCTCGGCCGCGGCGGTGACCCCGTTGGTCGCAGTGCTCGTCGCGGCCGGCGTGACACCGGGCGCCGGTCTCGCATTCCTTCTGACCGCACCGGTCCTGAGCTCGGCCACATTCCGCGCACTCCGCGAGCTGCACGGCAGGCGAACCGCGCTCGCGTTCGGCGGCGCGGTGCTCGGGTTGTCGATCGGGCTGGGTCTGGTGGTGAATGCGACGTTTCCGGGCATTCAACCGCCCCACTTACCCGCCGCTCCAGCGGATGCCGTGACGGCTCTGAAGGTCGCGTCGCTGGTCGTGCTTGTCCTGCTGGTGCTCGGATCGCTCTGGCGGAACGGGATTCGGGGATTTCTGGCGGAGCTGTCGTTCGGAAACGCGGACGGCACCGCCGCAGAGGAGCATGGCCACGCCCACTAGGCGGCTATCGGCGCGGCGAAAGGCCGATCCGACCAGCTCGGCCTGAACCATCGACAACGCCCTACCCCGTTACCACCATCCGAGAATCTTCCACCAGACCAAGCCGACCGCCGGCCAGATCAGCACGTGCGGGATGGACGCGATCAGACCGATTCGCCACCACCTCCGTTGGGTCACGTAACCCGCACCGTAATAGATCGGCGCCGGCGTCGTGCCGTAATGCGTCAGCGAGGCGCACAAGTTGGAGAAATACGCCAGCAGCAGCACCGCGAGCATCGGGGGCGCCCCCGCGGCGATCATCACGGTCACGAACGGAATGAACATCGCCGTGGAATGAGCCGTGATGCTGGCGAACGCGTAGTGAGCGTAGAAGTAGACCAGCAGCAGTGCAGCGAGCGCGAACGGCCACTCCCAGCCGTTGAGCAGACCCGCCGTGCTGTCGGCGAACCACCGGGTGAGCCCGCTCTCGCCGATCGACCGCGCCAGCTGGACCAGCCCTCCGTACCAGATGAAGACATCCCAGGCGGACCGCTCAGTAACGACGTCATCCCACGTGAGCACTCCGGTGAGCAGCAGCGCGGCGAGACCCATGAGCGCCACGACGGCGTAGTCGATCCCGTGCCACGGCGTCGTCACCCAGAGCGCGAACACGAGGAGAAAGGTGGTCAGCATGAAGACTTCGCCTCGCGAGAGGCGCCCCATGCCGCGGAGCTCTTTGACGGCGAACGCGGCCGCATCCGGCGTGTGCTTGACCGTCGGCGGGAATAGGCGGTAGACCAGGAGCGGGATGAGGAGCAACGACACCAGCCCCGGGACGATTGCACCGAGCGCCCAGCGCCCATAGGTGAGCTCGATGCCGGTCGCCTGGCGCGCGAACCCGGCGATCAAGGGATTCGACGCCTGGCCCGTGAGGAACATCGCGCACACGATCACGTCGGTTTGGTAGATCAGCGGCATGAGGAACGCGCCGAGCCGAGCCGCGGTTGGGCCCGGGAGCGAGCCGTAGCTTTCGACGATGCTCTTCGTCACGGGAAAGATGATGCCGCCGGCGCGGGCGCCGTTCGACGGGATCACGCTCGCGAGCACGCCGTCCGTCATCGCGAGCGCATAGCCGAGGCCGAGCGATGTCGTGCCGAGATACCGAACAAAGACGAGCGCGACCCGCCGGCCCAACCCGGTCTTGATCATGCCGCGCGCCATGAAGAACGCCGCCAGGACCAGCCAGACGACCGGGTCGGCATATCCGGCGAGCGCGGTGGCGGGCGGCAGCACGCCGAAGATCGCTGTGGCCACGATGCCGAGCAGCACCATCGCACCGCCGCTCAGCGGCTGAGCGATGAGCCCGACCATCACGAACGTGAAGATGGCAAGCAGGTTCCAGGCGCGGGTCTCGATTCCAGCGGGCGTGGGAATCACCCAGACGAGAGCGGTGACGAAGAGCACGATCGCCCACCGGAGACCGATCCGCGACTGAGGAGCGGCCGGCGCGGACGGAGTCGGGTCCGGTGGTGCGCCGGGCGTTAGGCTGGTACCCGCCATCGTCTATCGCTCCAGTGGGGAATGGGTGGCTTCTAGGCCGGGGTCGAGCCATCGGGGCGTCGAGTCGGCTCGCCGCTCGCCGTATCGCCGGAATGAGGCGCCGCATTCAGCGGGCTCCGCCGATTCCATGGAGCGAAGATCGGCAACAGTGCCATCCCGGGAATGGCCGCGATCAACGTAATCAGGAAGTACGTCGGCCACCCAGTGTGCTGGGCGATCGCGCCCGCCGGCGCGACCAGGACGTCCCGGCTCGCACCCATCAGGCTCGACAGCAGCGCGTACTGGGTCGCGGAGAATCGCACGTCGCACATGCTCATGAGGAACGCGATGAAGCCCGCGGTGACCAGACCGGTGCAGAAATTCTCGATCAGCATCGTGCCCACGAGAAACGGATAGCTCTTGCCGACCAGCGCGAGGCCGTAATACGCCAGGTTGCTGAGCGCCTGAAGCACCCCGAAGACCCAGATCGAGCGGTTGATTCCAATCCGAGCGACGACACTGCCGCCCGCGAGCGCACCGACGATCGTGGACGCGAGGCCGAGCCCTCCCTGAATAGCGCCAATATCGGTCTGCGTAAAGCCGGTCGAGAGCAGAAATGGCGTCGCCATCGTCCCGGCCATATAGTCCGGCAGCTTGAATACGGTGATGAACACGAGGACGAGCACGCCGGTCATGGTACCGGCGCGCTGGAAGAACTCGCGGAAGGGCAGCACGACCGCGTCGGCGAAGGTGGCGGGCGGCCGCTGATGGAGGACGGGCTCCGGTGCTCTGAGCGCGGCCACAACGCCGATCAGCATGAGCGCCGACATGGCGAGATACACCATCGGCCAGGGCATCCGGTCGGCGAGCAGGAAGGCAAGTGACCCGGTCGTGAGCAGCGCAACCCGGTAGCCGACCACCGAGATCGCCGCGCCCACTCCCATCTCACGCTCGCTCAGCACGTCGATCTTGTACGCGTCCACAACGATGTCTTGGGACGCGCTCAAGAACGCGATGACGATGGCGTTGACAGCAAGCAGCTTGAGGCTTCGCGTCGGGTCTTGCAGCGCCATGGCCGCGATGACCGCGAGAAGCGCCAGCTGAATGATGACCATCCACCCACGCCGCCGGCCCAGGAAGGGAGGGACGTAGCGATCGACGACCGGCGCCCAGAGAAACTTGAGCGAATAGGGCAAGGCGACGAGGCTGAATAAGCCGATCGTGGTGAGGTCCACCTTCTCCACCGTCATCCAGGCCTGCAGGGTTCGGCTGGCGAGGTAGAGCGGGAGACCGGACGAGAATCCCAACAGCAGGAGGGCAACCATCTTTGGTTGCCCCCAGAGGGCGGCGGTTGGGCGCTTCGGCATCATCCTAGTCGGTCGACTCGGACCACGGTGCGGAAGTGTACGAGTCGGCGGCCCGGAGCGAGGGCTGGCTCATGAGAATCAAGCGAATGCCGAAGGAATATGGGAAACGCCGGCGCCTCGATCGCGCGTCCGGCAAGGAAGACTATCAGTAAGCTAGCGCCGGATCCGCCCGGTTCGCAGCAGTCAGCGGTTGAAGGTGAGGGTGACCGGCCCGGGCTCCCCCAGCACGAAGTACAGTGAGGACTCTTCACCGCTCGCGGTGTCGACGACCTTGAGCAAGTTCTGCTGATCGGTGAACAGCTCGAAGAACATCCGATTGGACAGGGCTAGGGTGTGCACCGGCTTCGAGGTCGGGAAGCGGATCGAGTACCACCGCATGTCCTGCTCGGTGCCGCGTCCGCTGACCGTTCCTTTGAGCGGCATGCCGTCCGCGACCAGCACGATCCGCTCTCCGCAATACGCGCTGAAGTTGGAATCCATCTCGGGCGCCGACGGCGATACGGCTTTGGGTCGGCGATCCTGGACCAACGCCTTTTCCAGGTCGTCCTTGAACATCCGGATCCTCAGCGTGACGCCGGTGGGCTCGATCTGCAGCCGGCCGTAGGTGACGTGGATGGGATGGGACGGGGTCGGATCTCCCAATCGCATCCCCCGACTTCCGACTTCCGATTTCCGACTTCCCATTTTTTAGACCCTAGTAACAATCATGTCGATTGCAAACGCCACCGTCGCCCCGCTCACCACCAGCTGCCACGCTCGGCGGTCGAGGAGCCGGTCGGCGACAAGGGCGCTCGTGAGAAGCACGGCACTCACCACGACGATCTGGGCCACCTCGAGCCCGATGTTGAACGAGAGGAGCGGCACGAACAGACTCTCCTCTTCCCCGAGGAGAGCTCGGAGAAATGCGGAGAAACCGAGCCCATGGATCAGCCCGAATCCCAGGGTGATCCCATAGCTGATCCAGGGCCGGGCCCGGGTGCCACCGCGACCTTGGTCGAGGCGCGCTACGGAGGCCGAGGGCGATCGGTTCCACCATACTGTGAGGAGGCTGGTAACGAGGATTGTGATCGGAATCAGAACTTCCACCAACTTTGGATCGATCCGGACCAAGTCGAGCGTTGCGAGTGCCAGGGTAATGGAATGCCCAACGGTAAATGCGGTGACGAGCCAAAGAAGATTCCTCCACTCCTTCCAGACGTACGGAATGGCGAGGGCCGAAATGAATAGGAGGTGATCGGTGGCGGCCGGGTCCAGGATATGGCGGACGCCGAGCCGTAAGTAGGTGAGAAACTCGCTGCCCATTCGTCGAATCTAAGCGGATCCGGAACGAACCCGAGCCGGCCGTGGGGCGCGTCCTGCGCGGGGTGGGCGGGAGTGGGACGCGTCGACCGGGATTCGGCTGGCAACGGCGCGGAGAACCACCTCAGTGAATCCCGTAGTTGCCAACCATTGCGTGACGCCGCCAACCGAATAATTTGTATACAATAGATATCCCTAGTATAGCGTGACTATGTATGGATATCTCGGCTGGGGCATTGTACCAGGAGTACGGAGTGGAGCGGAACACCAGACAGCGCGAGGCGATTCGACAGGCCTTTACCGCCGCGGGTCGCCCGCTCGGTACCCACGAAATCCTCCTCGCCGCGAAGCGGGACGTCCCCGGGCTCGGGATCGCAACAGTCTACCGAAATCTCAAGGCCCTGATCGACGACGGCTGGCTTCAGCCGGTCGAGCTTCCCGGAGAGCCCCCACGATACGAGGCCGTCGGCAAGGGGCACCACCATCATTTCCATTGCAAGACATGCGACCGCCTCTACGACGTGATCGGATGCGTCGGGTCGTTCAAGACCCTCGTGCCGGCGAGCTTTGAGCTCGAGCGGCACGAGGTGGTGCTTTACGGTCGGTGCGCGGATTGCGTGAACGGAACCGGCGGTTGAGACCGGACGGCCGCGGCGCGCCGGATCAGCTCTAGGTGGGGAGCTACGACCGCGGCGAACTGAAGGGCTGACCCGGCGGCCACCCGAGGCGCGTTGAACGACTCGGCCTCGATCACCATCGCTCCGGTGATCCGATCAGCCACCCGAAGGGCGACAATGAGCGCATCGCTTTCGCCGACTCTCGTCAGGAGCCAATCTCGCTCGCCATCCAGCACTGCTCGCGCCGGAGAGTCCGTCAGGAGAACGGTAGGCAGGTCGGCCAGCGGACGAATTGAATCCGCGCCGAGCTCGACCACGCGATCCTCCCCGATCGTGAGCAGGTAGCGGATGCGTCGGTGCGGCACCAACTCCTGCACTTCGGTGCCGATTCGATGAAGGGCTTCTCCTAAATGCGCAGTGCCTGCCATCGTCTCGGCAGCGCGAAGGACGGGGAGGGAAGGCGCCGCGAGTGCCTGGAGCCGACCTTCCAGCATGTGCAGCTCGGCCTCGAGCCGGAACGAGGTGACCCGCGGTGCGATCAGCCGGGCCGCGAGCTCGATCACGTCTTCGTCGGCCGGGCGGAACACGTTCTGGGCCGAGTGGGCGGCGATCAGCCAGCCGACCCGGTCTCCGCCTAACGTCAGCTTCACGGCGATCGCCGAGCCGATCCGGCCCGGGTGGCCGGCGGGTGCGCCGGGCCAGGCCAAGTCGTCGGACTCCTTCACCCAATCCTCGATCACGAGCACCGCGGGTGCGCCGGCCCGGTCTCGCTCGGTCTCGAGAAACCTCACGACATCGGCCCACGTGCTTCCGGCCGCATTCCACCGCCGTCGTGCCGGACCGCTGCCCAACGCGGTGACCGCGTTCATGCCGTTCACCGCCGCAACGATCTCGAGCCGATCATAGGGGACCAACGCATGCAGCAGGCCGCTCAGGCGGCGCACGAGGTCCGCGGCCGTGGGCGCTTCGACTGCGGCTCTGCTGAGTGCGTGCGGGAGCTGCTCGGGCGTGGGCGCGGGCTCGATAGCAGCCTGCTGACCCACCGAGGCGAGCAGGCCGGCGAGTCCCTCCATTGACAGGGCGAGCCGCCTCGCGATCCAATGGAGGCTCAGGGCTTCCGCCGCTCCGAAGCGGCCCGGTTGGAAAGCGGCAAGCAGCATGAGGCCCACATCGGCGGCCGGGGTCCGGACCGGGACGGCGATGACCGAGCCGTATTTCGCTCGCCGGAAGATCTCCTCGAGCTCGAACAACTGGTCTTGCGTTAGGTGGGGACGGGGCTCGGGGACGGCGGGTTGGCCCTGGGCGAGCGCCTCGGGCCCGAGGAGGACGACGCCGCCCCGAGAAGGGAAGACCCAAAGCGCCAATATCTCATGGGGCAGCTCGCCGGCCACGAGGGTGCTCATGGCCATGTGCCAGGTCGCGAGAGCGACCGGATCAGGGACCCCGGCGGCCGCATCGAGGATCGGAACTTGATCCTCCCAGCGGTCGGCCCGCTTGGGATTGGTTGGACCCGTCATGTCCCGGTGGTGAAGCAGGAGACATGCCGTTTCATGCTCCTGGCCCCGGGCCAGCCCGGCGGCGGGGCATTGTTAGGGTCTCCCAGCGATCCCCGGCGTAGTGCTTGGCCAGGAGCACAATCTGGCCGACATGATAGGAGTAGTGCTTGAGCTGGCGGAGGATGGCCTGCAGCACAGTGAGGGATTGGCCCCGGATCGTGACCGTCTGGTCGAGATGGCCAGGCGTGAGCGGCTCCAGCGCCGAGTACAGTGTGTCCCATCCAGCCCGCCAGTCGGCCAGGAGCCTGGCCCGGTCCAGACCGCTCGGCAGCTCGAATTCGCCGTCGCGGTTCCGATCGAGCTTTTCTCCATCGCTGGTGAGGAAGTCCCGCCAGCGGGAGCGCTGGTTTCCGGCGATGTGACGCATGGTGACTGCGATGCTGTTGGTCTCCGGGTCGGGCGAGCGGGTCAACTCGGCGTCGGAGATCTGGGCCACGGCGCGATCGGCGGTGGCCTGCATATCCTTGAACTCAAGCACTGCCTGGGCCAGGAAACGCGCCCCGATCGAATCGGACATGGGTAGCCGGGAAGATGACGGGAATAAGATAGCTCCGCGGGGCGCCGCAGTGAGCCGGGAGGCCGGCAGCGGGTCCTTTTCTCGGTGGGGTCGGCCCGGTAAACTACGCTCGCTCCCTCCTAGGGGTCTCGGTCGCCAACCGATCGGATCTCTCGTTTCGCGGGTCAGGCTCAGGAGACATCGACTTCACATGAAACCCTCGTACTCACGTTTCGTAGCGGCGAGCGTTCTGGTCGCGGCTGCTTGTTCGGGCGCCGCCGGGCCCAATCCGGTTCCCGCTCCGACTGCCGGTTCCACGGCGGCCCGTCCCGCGGCCCCAACCTCTCCGGTTCCGCAGCCGGGACAAAACGGAGACACGACGCGGGCCGGAATGCAGAGTGCCGCGGCCCCGGGTGAACCGCAGCCGCGTCCCTATGATCGTGTCGTCACGGCGGGGGCGAAGACACGTGACGGCCTGTTCAAGACCCATCGGATCGGGAGCCGGCTTCTGTTCGAGGTGCCGCGGACCGTCCTGGGAAAGGACGTGCTCGTCGTCGGCCGGCTCGCGCGGGCGCCCGAGGGCGGCCTCTACAGCGGTCAGCAGGTCGGTGCGACCCGGGTAGTTCGATGGGAGCGTCGGGACAACCGGCTTCTCCTCCGGGGAGTCTCGTACAACGTCGTCGCCGATTCGATCCTGCCGATTGCGACGGCGGTCCAGGCGTCGAACTACGGCCCGGTAATCGGCGCGTTCAATGTCGAGGCGTACGGCAAGGACAGCTCGGCCGTGATCGACGTGACCCGGTTGTTCACTTCGCCGCCGCCAGAGCTCGGCGCCGGTGCTACGCTCCGGGGCATTCCCGACCCGAGTCGATCATTTATCGAACGGGCCGTGTCGTTTCCGCTCAATGTCGAGGTGGAGGCGTTGCTCACCGCCGCGCCGCCTCCGAGTGCCGGCGGACCGGCCAATCCGCTCGCGTTCTTCGGCCCGCCGCAGCCGGGCACGACGTCGCTGGTGATGCACTGGAGCATGGTCAAGCTTCCGGACGAGCCGATGATGGCCCGCCTCCAGGATACGCGAGTCGGCTACTTCACGACCAACAAAGTGGACTACGGGCGTCCTGATCAACGGGCTCAGCGCCGGGCCTACATCCTGCGCTACCGGCTCGAGAAGAAGGATCCCGCGGCGGCGGTCTCGGAGCCGGTCAAGCCGATCGTCTACTACGTCGATCCGGCGACTCCGAAATGGCTGGTCCCGTACATCAAGCGCGGCATCGAAGCGTGGCAGCCGGCCTTCGAGGCGGCGGGCTTCAGTCACGGCATCGTGGCCAAGGACGCCCCCACGCCGCAGGAAGATCCGGACTGGTCCCCCGAGGACGCTCGCTACTCGGTGATCCGGTGGCTGCCGTCGACCATCGAGAACGCGCAGGGACCTAACGTCAGCGATCCACGCTCGGGAGAGATCCTCGAGGCGGACGTCTACATGTACCACAACATCATGAACCTGCAGCGAGCCTGGTATTTCGCCCAGGTGGGCCATCTCGATCCGCGGGCGAGCATGTGGCCCTTTCCCGACGATCTGATGGGCCGGCTGGTCGAGTACGTCGTCGCCCACGAGGTGGGGCACACGTTAGGCTTTCCCCACAATCAGAAGGCCTCGTCCACCTATCCGGTGGACAGCGTGCGGAGCAAGACGTGGGTCAAGAAAATGGGCCATACGCCGACGTTGATGGACTACTCGCGCTTCAACTACACGGCGCAGCCGGAGGACGGGATCGCCCTCGCTGATCTCATCCCGGGGATCGGACCCTACGACATCTATGCCACCATGTGGGGCTACAAACCGATCCCAGGCGCGAAGACGCCCGACGATGAGCGGCCGACGCTGGATCAATGGGCCAGGGAGCAGGATGCCAAGCCGTGGCTTCGCTTCAACGTGACCGGGTCGAACGGCTCGGATCCCGGAGACCAGACCGAGGCGGTCGGAGACGCGGACGAGGTGAAAGCGACCGGGTGGGGTCTGGCCAACATCAAGAGGATCGTGCCGCTGATCATGCCGGCCACGACGAAGGCCGGTGACGACTACGGCGATCTGGCCGAGATCTACGGCCGGGTGATCGACCAATGGGCGACGGAGCTCCGGCACGTGACAATGGTCGTCGGCGGTACTGACGCTCAGGAGAAGTACGCGGGCCAGGCCGGCGTCAGGTTCACCCCGCTGTCCCGGGCGCGGCAGAAGGACGCGATCCGATTCCTCAACGAGAACGCGTTCGCGACGCCGACGTTCTTTCTCCAGGACGACATTCTCCGCCGCATCGAAGTGGAAGGCGCGCTCCGGCGCGTCAATGCCGCTCAGGCCGGCATTCTCGGCGCGCTGATGAACGACCGGCGGCTCGAGCGGCTGATCGAGTTCGACGCGCTCGCACCGGACAAGCGGAGCGGGTATCCGTTAGGCGAGATGCTCGAGGACGTCCGGTCCGGGCTCTGGCGCGAGCTCGGTGCCGGTCGGGTCGGGATCGATCCGTTCCGGCGCGAGCTACAGCGGTCCTACCTCGCGATCGCGAGGGCCAAGATCAATCCGGTGGCGCCGGTGTTGCCGCCCGGCCTTCCCCCGGAGTTCGCGGCCCTGTTCGGGCCTGCCCGCCCCACGAGCGACATCAAGGCGCTGTTCCGAAGCGAGCTCAGATCGCTCGATGCCTCGCTCAAAGCGGCGCTTCCCCGCGCGGCGGACCGCGAGACCCGCGCGCACATCGCGGATGCACGGGATGAGATTGCAAAGATTTTGGATCCGAAATAGACGCTAGGACGGCAGGACGGTAAGTTAGGCGGCCAGCCTGACCCGCAACGCCTTGCGGACCTATGTTTTATCGTCTTACCGTCTTACCGTCTTACCGTCTTACCG
>JBDTOH010000144.1:0-11257 GCA_039933355.1 Gemmatimonadota bacterium
CGCCTTGCCGCCTTGCCGCCTTGCCGCCTTGCCGCCTTGCCAGCGATATCTTCTCCCCTACGCCGAGAGGCTTGATCCACGACACGTGAATCTGACTGGAGCCAACCTGCCGACCTGCCGTCTTGCCGCTTTGCCGCCCTGATGGACAACCTTACCCACACGCTGGTCGGGCTCGCGCTCGCCGATTCCGGGCTCAAGCGCCGCTCGCGCTTCGCCACGGCAACGCTCGTCCTCGGTGCCAACCTTCCCGATGTGGACGGCCTCATCTACCTGATGGGCCGCGGTTCCGACGCGCTGACCTTCCGTCGCGGCTGGACTCATGGCGTGCTCGCGATGGTGCTTCTTCCCCTGCTCCTGACCGCTCTCGTGCTGGCGTGGGACCGCATCGTCGGCCGCCGCCGGACGGCGCCGCCTGGTGCTCCGGTCCATCCCGGTTGGCTGGTGGCGCTCGCGGCGTTAGGGATCTGGTCGCATCCGCTGCTGGATCTCCTCAACGTATACGGCGTCCGTCTCCTGATGCCGTTCTCCCGGCGCTGGTTCTACGGCGACACGCTCTTCATCATCGATCCCTGGGTGTGGGCCGCCCTCGCCATCGGCATCTTGGTCACCCGGCATCGGGCTGCTCGTGCGGGCGAGCGCGACGCCGACCCTCGCCGGCTCACCCGCGCGGCCATCGGAGCAGCCATCGCCTATGTGCTGGTGATGGCCGCTCTCTCGCGCATAGGACGGGGAGTAGTCGAGCGACAGGTGCCTGGACCGGCGGCGTTGCGTACCCTCGTTGCCCCAACGTTCGCGACGCCGCTCACGTGGGATGTGATCCGCGACCTCGGCGGCCGCTACGAGCTTGGGCGCCTCAGCTGGGAGCTCCGGCCGGCATATCGCCCGTTAGGCATCGTCTCGGCAGGCCGAGATGAAGCGGGGGTTCGGGCGGCCTCGACGACCCGCGCCGGAGCGGCCTTTCTGGAATGGGCCCGCTACCCTCGCTTTGAGGCGGAGAGAGGAGCGGATGGCATTCGAGTCACGCTGAGCGACGTGCGGTATGCCGGTCTGACCGGCAGAGGATGGGCGAGCTTGACCGTGGTCGTCCCAGCGGGGGCGAAGTAGCGGTGGCGCGGATGTCGCGAGCGTCCTGATGCGTCGCGATCTCACCGCGATGCCTGGCCGGGCCTACGACCTGCTCATCATCGGAGGCGGCATCACCGGCGCATGCATCGCGAGGGACGCGGCCTTGCGCGGGCTGTCCGTCGCCATCGTCGACAAGGGCGACTGGAGCCACGCGACGAGCGCGAGCTCGTCCAAACTGGTGCACGGGGGTCTCCGGTATCTCAAGACCATGGAGCTCGGGCTGATTCGTGAGTCGCTCCGGGAGCGCCGTATCTGGGAGCAGATCGCCCCGCATATGGTGGCTCCGCTTCCCTTCCTGATCCCGGCGATCCGCGCTTCCCCAGGCGACCGGCTCGTGCTCGGAGCCGGCCTAACGCTCTATGATCTCCTGTCCTTCGACCGGGGCCGGCTTGCCGATCCCGACCAGCGGATTCCGAGACACCGCCGCCTCTGCCGAGCCCAAGCCGCCCTGCTCGAGCCGATGCTCGACCTGCCGGGGCTGAACGGCGCCTTTCTCTACTATGATTGCATGATGTACTCGCCGGAGCGGCTAGGGCTGGAGTGCATCATCGATGCGGTGGAGCATGGCGCGGACGCCGCCAGCTATACCGAGGTTACGGCATTCATCGGCGGGCCCAGTGGCATTGGCGGCGTGCGGGTGCGCGATCTCTTGACCGGCGCCGAGTTGTCGCTCAACGCCCGCCTCACCGTCAATGCGTCCGGTCCCTGGGCCGATTCGCTGCTGGGGCTGGTCCGGGAGAGGCCGCACTCACGGCAATTGGTGCGCTCCAAGGGCATTCACCTGATCGTGCCCGCGCTGACCGAGCGGCACGCGCTCACCGTCGCGCATAACGGCGGTCATTTCTTCGTGTTGCCGTGGCGCGGCCGCTCGATTCTCGGGACTACCGACACGCTCTCCGATGACTCGCCCGACAACGTGGGGGTGAGCGAGGCAGACATCGACACCTTCCTGGCTTTTGTGACCAAAGGCCTACCGTCGGTCCGGCTGACCCGCGCGGACGTGCTGCACTCGTACGCCGGTCTGAGACCGTTGGTCGACGACGGAACGACGTCGAGCTACAATGCCAGCCGCCGCGCCGAGATCGTCGATCATGGTGCGGAAGGAATGCCAGGGCTGATTTCGACGATTGGCGGCAAGTGGACCACTTCGCGCGCGCTCGCGGCGAAGACCGTCGATCTGGTGCAGGCAAAGCTCCGGCAGCCGCGGAGCGACCCGGGGACGGAGATGAAGCCGCTCCCGGGCGGCGCGACCGGCCCGATCGCGGCGTTTCGACGGGACGCGGCCCGCGCGCATCCGGCCACACCCGGTCCGATCCTCACCAACCTGACGCAGAACTATGGTGCGCGGTATCAGCGCGTGCTGGCCCGTGCGGACGGTGCGACCTCCCTGTCTGCTCCCATGGCGAATCACTTTCCCGATATCGGGGCTCAAGTCATATATGCCGTGAGAGATGAGATGGCGCTCAAGCTCGAGGATGTGATCTTTCGGCGCACCGGTCTCGGGACCCTCGGCCACCCAGGCCCGGCTCTGCTCTCGGCTGTGGCGGATCTGATGGCAGCCGAACTGAGTTGGACGCCCGCCGATACGATGCGAGAAATTGGGGCTGTGGAAGCGCGTTATGCTTCGAATGCCGGCATCAGATGAAAACCCTCGCCGTCATCAATCCGCGCTCGGCTAACGGCCGCACCGGCCGAGACCGGCACAAGATCCTCGAGATCCTCCGCGGCGCAGCGGACCCGCTCACGGCGATGTTCACGTCGGCACCGATGGAGGCGACGACGGTGACGCGCCAAGCTCTGCTCGACGGGGCCGGGCAGATCATCGCGGTGGGCGGCGACGGCACGGTCAACGAGGTCGTCAACGGCTTCTTCCAGAGTGGCATCCTCGTCAATCCGGAGGCGCGGCTGGGGCTCATGATGCACGGCACCGGCGGCGATGTCGGCCGGACCTTCGGGATCGAGGACGGGCTCGTGGCGAGCGCGCGACGGATCGCAGCCGGACGGACCAGGGCGATCGACGTCGGCCGGGTATCATTCATGGCCGACGATGGGACTCCAGGCGAGCGGTACTTCGACAACATCGGCAGCTTCGGCATGAGCGGCGCCGTCTCCCGCCGGGTCAATCGCGGGGGCCTGTCGAGACTGTTAGGCGGTAGCTTTGCGTTTGCCTGGGCCGGCCTCCACGGAATCCTGCGCCACCGGAGCCGGTCCGTTCGGCTCACGATCGATTCGGCGTTCGACGAGGTCGTCACCATCTCGACAGTCGCCGTCTGCAACGGCCAATATTTCGGCGGCGGGATGCAAGTCGCGCCCGATGCCGTGCCCGACGACGGCTGGTTCGATATCGTCATCCTCGGCGATGCCCCCCGCGGCGAGATGCTGAAGGCGATGCGACAGATCTACACCGGGGACCACGTGCATCGTCCGTACGTGAAAGTCATTCGTGGACGGTCCGTCGCGGCCGCGCCCACCGAAGCGGCGGGCTCGGCGCCGGTGTTTCTGGACATCGACGGAGAGACGCCTGGGCGATTGCCGGCGAAGTTCGAGCTGCTGCCAGGGGTCCTGAAGCTCTGCTGCTGACACGACGGCAGGACGGCAAGGCGGCGAGAGGACATGAAGGCAGGGTAAGAATTCGAGCAGCTCACACCTTCGTCATCCCGAGCGGAGCGAGGGAACTTCTTCGCCAAAGCCTGAACGCGGCCGGTTGGTCCCTCGCTGGGCTCGGAATGACAAACACCGGTTACCCTGCCGTCTTACCGTCTTACCGTCTTACCGTCTTACCGTCGTGATTCTCTCCTCCCCGAGGCCCACGGAACCCAATGTCGATACCGCGCGAAAAGCTCAGGTGGAACGGGTGGGGTTGGACGGATGCTGCCGATCCTCTGGCCGGCCGGCCGGAGGCGCTGGCCTGGATTGCGGCAACGTTAGGTATGGGCGCGCGGTTGCCGGATACGCCCGCCATGGCGCTCGGCGCCATCACGGTTCCTCCTCCTCGACTACCTCCGGCCTTGCTCGCGCGCCTCGAGGCGTGTGTGCCGGCAGGCGCCGTCGTCACCTCGACCCGTGAGCGGGCGTTTCACGCGCGAGGCAAGAGCTATCACGACCTGCTTCATCTCAGGGCAGGGCGGATGGACGCGCTGCCGGACGCAGTGGTCTATCCGGAGACCCCGGACCAGGCGCTCGCGGTAATTCAGTGGGCCGAGGAAACCGGCGCGGCTGTTGTGCCCTACGGCGGCGGATCCAGCGTGGTGGGAGGCGTCGAAGCATGGGCCGGTGCCGGCCGCGTGGTCGTCTCGGTCGACATGACCCGGATGGACAAGCTGCTCGCAACCGACCCCGTGTCGCTCACCGCCACCGCGGAGGCCGGCATCTATGGTCCGGCGCTCGAGGCCGCCCTGGCATCGCACGGGCTCACGCTCGGGCACTATCCGCAGTCGTTCGAGCTCTCGACGTTAGGCGGTTGGATCGCGGCCCGCGGGGCCGGTCAGCAGTCGAATCGCTACGGCAAGGCCGAGACGTGGCTGATCGGCGCCGAGCTCGCGACGCCGCGCGGGCTGTGGCAGAGCGCGGGATTTCCTGCATCTGCCGCAGGGCCTGACCTGACCCGGCTGATTGCGGGATCGGAGGGCACCCTGGGCCTGATCACCAAGGCGACCTTCAAAGTGCACCAAGCGCCCGAGGCCAGAGACTATCGCGCCTATCTCATGCCGGATTTCGAGTCCGGCGCGTCCGCGATCCGCGCCATCGTCCAGTCGGAGACGCCGGTGGCCGCGCTGCGTCTCTCGGATCCCGACGAGACCCGATTCTTTCGAGCCTTCGCCGCTGCAAGGAAGCCCACAACGTGGCGAGACGGCATCGAGCGGAGAGTGCTCGGCTGGATGGGCGTCGGCGCGCGGCCCTGCCTGCTCCTGGCTGGGTTCGAGGGCGGAAGCGACCAGACGAGATGGAGCCGGAGGGCCGCGCGGGCGCTGATCCGGCGGGCCGGCGGCGTGGCGGTCGGTCGGCGTCCGGCAGACCGGTGGTACGCCGGGCGATTTCACGGGCCCTACTTGCGTGACCCTCTCATGGACCGCGGCATCGGCGTCGATACGCTGGAGACTGCGACGTTCTGGAGCAGCGCGCCGGAGCTCTACGGTGCCGTCCACTCCGCGCTGCAGACGGCCATGCGAGAGCACGCGGCATCCGAATCGGCCCGCGGGATCGTGATGGCCCACATCAGCCATTCCTACCCCGACGGCGCGAGCCTGTACTTCACGTTCATCTTCCCTCGGAAGCTGAGCGATGAGGTCGGTCAATGGCGCGCGATCAAGCGGGCTGCGACCGACGCGATCGTCCGCCATGGCGGCACCATCAGCCATCACCACGGGGTCGGAGTCGATCATGCGGCTTGGTTGAAGGGTGAGAAGGGACCGATCGGCATGGAAGTGCTCCGCGCCGTAAAACGCGCATTGGACCCGGCGAATGTGATGAACCCTGGAAAGCTGCTGGAGTAGTCACCGGTCTTGCGCCCGCTCCGGGTCTCCGGTGAAACTACCCGTTCACCCGGGAGCCCATCTGTGACCAACGATTCCAAGCACTTCGAGACCGCCGCTATCCGGTCTCAGCGACAGCGCTCAGACGAACGGGAGCACTCGGTCCCGCTCTTCCTCACCTCGAGCTTCGTCTTCGACAACGCCGAGCACGCCCGGGCGCTGTTCGCGGACGAGGTTCCCGGCAACATTTACTCGCGCTACTCCAACCCGAATGTCGACGAGCTGGTGGCGAAGCTCTGCGAGATGGAGGGCGCCGAAGACGGGATTGCGTGTGCGTCGGGAATGGGAGCGGTCTACACCGCGATGGCCGCGCTGCTCAAGAGCGGAGACCACATCCTCGCGTGCCGATCGCTGTTCGGCTCGACTCATCAGATCCTCACCAAGCTCTTTCCGCGATGGGGTATCGAGTCCACCTACGCCGACATCGATAAGCCGGAGACCTGGGAGTCTCTCATCCGGCCCTCGACCCGGATGGTGTTCGTGGAGACGCCTTCAAATCCGGGGCTCGATCTGATCGATCTGGAGTGGCTGGGCGAGCTGACCAAGCGGCGCGGCCTCATCCTCCTCGTCGACAACTGCTTCGCCACGCCATACCTGCAGACCCCGATCAAGTACGGCGCCGATCTCGTCATGCACTCGGCGACCAAGTACCTGGACGGGCAGGGCAGAGTGCTCGGCGGAGTGCTGGTCGGGAGGCGGGACCTGCTGGTGGACATCCGCTACTTCGCCCGGCATACCGGGCCGTCTCTCGCGCCGTTCAACGCCTGGATCCTTTCCAAGAGCCTCGAAACTCTTGCGGTACGGATGGACCGGCACTGCAGCAACGCGCTCCGGCTGGCCGAGCATTTCAGCGGACACGCGGAGCTCGAGGAAGTGCGGTATCCCTTCCTGCCGTCCCATCCCAAGTACGAGCTTGCCCGCCGCCAGATGAAGGCGGGGAGTGGGAACGTGGTACTCGTTCTGCGCGGCGGGCTCGAGCGCGGGCGGCGGTTCCTCGACTCGGTCGTGATGTCGTCTCACACCCCGAATCTGGGCGACACGCGGACCATCGTCACGCATCCGACGTCCACCACTCACTCGAAGCTGACGGAGGAAGAGCGGCTGGCGGTGGGCATCGTTCCGGGCCTGATCAGGGTATCAGTCGGGCTCGAGCACTTGGACGACATCATCGGGGACATCGAGCAGGCGATCGAACGTTCGAAGTAGACGTGCAAGGCTGGACGAGGCTCGGGTTCCAGCCGGCTTAGCGCGCCGGGAACCGCCGAAAGTCAGCCTCGAACAGCGCCCACGTCCCCGGGTCGAGCGCCACGCGCGTCGGCTCTCGCTCGGCGTGGAACGACCACTCCCGCTCGGTCCCGCCCAGCTGGATCCGCTCGACCCGTTCCGCCCCGCCCACGCTGTCCGTGATGCCGACTTCGAGCGGCATCGTGAATTGCCCTCCCGGCACCTCGAGCTGCTCCAGCGCAACGGTAACCATGCGGCGGCTCGCATCGTATCGCCAGCCGCCGCGAAGCTTGGGCACACCGCCACGATAGAGCCACTGTGTGAAGAACGGCTCGAGCCGTTTCCCCGACGCCTCCTCCATGGCCGAGCGAAAATCCGACGTGCTCGCATTGCGGTCGCGGAATCGCCGGTAGTAGAGGCGAATCCCGGCCCAGAACGCCTCGTCGCCGACTTCGTGGCGGAGCTGATGCAGCGTCCAGGCGCCTTTCTGATACGTGGCCCAGCTCGTGACCTTGCTCATGTCGCGGAGATCTGCGTGGACCACCCGATACTCCGGCTCGTGCCGATAATAGTCGAGGACGTCCTGCCTGCTCTTCTCCAGCCCGCGCACGAACTCGTCCCTCCCGTACGCGTGTTCGATGAAGAGAAGCGTGAAGTACGTCGCAAAGCCCTCGGACAACCACACGTCGTTCCAGTCCGATTCGGTCACGGCATTCCCGAACCACTGGTGCGCGATCTCGTGGATGACGACGTTCCGCCACTTGAGGCTGCGATCGCCGGCGACCGACTTGTCCTCGTAGAAGATTGTGGTCGCCGCCTCCATCCCGCCTTTGACGCTGTTGGACTGCACGTTGGCGAGCTTCTCATACGAATACGGCCCGATCGATTCGTCGAAGAAGCTCAAGACGTCGCGGGTCGGCTCGGCGAAATCGTGCCAACCCGCCTCGCGATCCTGAGCGTAGACCCAGGTCTCGATCGGGATCCCGTGCCAGTCCGGCCGCCGATCGACCGCGAAACGGGCCACGCCGAGCGCGTAGAGCCAGCTTGCAATCGGCACCGATTGGCGCCAGCGGGTGAGACGCTGGTCGCCCGGTAGATCCGTCTCCTCAACGAGGCGGCCGTTCGAGATGACTTGATAGTGCGACGGGGCCACGATCGCGAGCTCTCCCGTCGCTTTATCCGAAGGGTGATCCACCATCGGCAGCCAGTTGCGCGCCTTGTCGGGCCAGTCGTCGCTGAAGAAAGTCCGTTCCTCATAACGATTCTTCCCGATGATGAGTCCGGTCCGCGGCACGCCCCGGTATTCGACGTCGAGCGTCACCCGCTGGCCCTCGGTCGAAGGCGCCGGCAGATAGATCCTGAGCCGGCGCTCTCGGTGCTCGTATTGAAGCGCGGTCCCTCTCTCGGTGACGCCGGAAACCATCATCCCTTTCCCGTCGGGCTCCGACCGGTCGACGAGATCGAGCACGACCTCGGTCACCCCCGCGGCGGTAAACCGAACGTCGACCGCCGCTCTCCCGACGATTGCATCGGTCGTGTCGGAGAGCTCGATCCGGAACGAATAGTTGACGACATCCACTCGGGGGTCGCGCGGATAGCCATCCATCCACGCTGCCAACAGGAGAATGTGCGCTAGGATCACGACTCCTCCACGGCGAACGTCAGATCAGGGGCAGAGCTGGGGGGCATTACCGGCGAAATTGCTCCTCGACGAGCGCGGCGAGCGTTGCGAGGTCGGGGACGGTCAGGTCCGGCACCGCGCTCGCCTCCGGGGTGGCTCCCGATCCGGCCCTCCCGGCCCGGCGATTCACCCAGACCGTAGCCAAGCCTAACGATTGGGCCGGGGCGACATCGTGGAAGACGCTCTGGGCCACGTGGAGGATCCGATCTTTCGGCAGCCCGATCCGCTCGAGCGCCACCGCGAAGTTTCGGTGCGACGGCTTATAGCTTCCCACCTGCTCGGCCGTGATGACCCAGGAAAAAGCGGCTCCGAGATGCCCAGCCGAGGCCGCGAACAGGTCGTCGTCGGTGTTGGAGATCACGCCGAGGCGGTAGCGGGAGCCGAGCCCGCGGAGGGCCGCAACAGTATCGGGAAACGGGCACCATGAGGCCAGCGACTCGGGGAGCGACGCCGCCTCCTTGGCCGTCGCGACAAAGCCGAGGCGGCCGCCTAACGCGTGGACGGAGGCGGCCAGAACGTCGCGGTAGCGGAGGAACGGCCCGCTCTGAATCGGGGATTCCACGACCGCGAACTCGTCGAGGAGCCGCTCGTCGGAGATTTCCAGCCCGTGTGCCGAGACAACCTTTCGAAGCGCGGCGGCGATGCCGGATTCCCAGTCGATCAGCGTGCCGTAGCAGTCGAACGTGAGAGCGGAGAAGCGAGTGAGATCGAGCATGGCGACAATCTAGCGACCCGCGCCGGGTTCCCATCCGTATTGTTTCAAGTCGATCCGCCCCCGCCAGCTGAACCGGACCCCTTCCTTCTCGAGCAACGACCTCTGAGTCAGCTCCCCTCCGCCCCGTTTGCGGCGGCTGATCTCACCCTTCGCATTGATCACGCGATGCCACGGAACTCGGGTATGGCTGGGCAACCCGAACATGGCGTAGCCGACTTGGCGCGCGTGGCCCGGGAGCTTCGCCAGTCGTGCGATCTGGCCGTAGGTCGCGACCTTGCCGCGCGGTATTCGCGACACCGACGCCCAGATCTTCGAGTACGTGCTCGCAGGCTTGTTCATCGCTGGTTTGACTCCGATCGCTTCGGGGCCTAGGTTGCGCTGGCCTTCCAGCATCCACGCGGGAAACGATCGCTGATCGAATCTCCGAAACCCATCCGGAAAAAATCACGCAATGGCTTCTGAACCAAACAAGGTCGGAATCTTTGTGTTCGACGAGGTCGAAGTGCTCGACTTCGCCGGACCTTTTGAAGTGTTCTCGATCGCGGGGCGCCGAGACAATCTGGAGCCGTTCGATGTTTACACGGTTTCGGAGCGACCGGGGCCGATCCTCGCCCGGAACGGTCTGAGTATTAATCCTCGATTCACGTTTGCGGATTGTCCTCCGCCCGACATCTTGGTCGTGCCGGGCGGATTTGGAACGCGGCGCGAGATGAACAAGCCGGCCGTAGTATCGTGGGTGCGTCTGGCATCTGCGGCCAGTCTCATCACGTTCTCGGTCTGCACCGGCTCGCTGATCCTCGCCACCGCGGGGCTGCTCGAGGGGCTCGCGGCCACGACGCATCATCGTGCGCTCGACGAGCTCCGAGCTGTCGCCCCACATACCCGGGTCGTTCCCGGCCAGAAGGTCGTCGACACCGGCCGCATCGTCACCTCCGGAGGCATCTCGGCGGGAATCAACGGCGCGCTCAGCCTGGTCGGGCGGCTGATGGGTGATCAGTACGCGCTGGAGGCCGCGCACTACATGGAGTACGACTGGATCAGGTGACCGATGCCAGAAAGTCGCCGATCGCGCTGGTGACGGCGGCCGGTTCTTCGATCGTCGCGCTGTGCCCTGCCCGGGGAATCCGCACCAGACGAGCCCCGGGAATCCGCGCCCCGATCCGTTCGGCCTTGGCCGGGACTGTCGCCGTATCCTCCTCACCCACGATCACCAGCGTCGGGACCCTGATCGCGGCGATCTCGTCGTAGACTCCCACTCGATCGATGACGCCCGCCACCGCACGCGTGATGCCGATCTTGTCGTTTCCGACCACGCGATCGATCCACTCGCGCCGGAGGCTCAGGCGGCCCGGATCGTTGAGCATCGTCCTGCCGATCACGATGGGAAGGACTCGCCCCGAGACGATCCCGAGCCCGAACCATCGCGCAATCCGCGTGAGCAGCCGGTACCGGGGGATGTTCTCGCGGGGCTCGGGATCGGCTGAGGTTGCGATGAGCGTGAGTGAGCGAAGCAGGCCGGGGGCGCGGAAGCCGAGCCGCATGCCGATGAAGCCGCCCATGGAAAGCCCCACAAAATGGCAGGGCGCGGCGCCGAGCGCTCGAATCAGCGCGGTGGAATCTGCGGTCAGCGTCTCCATGTCGTAGCCGCTCCGGGTCACCTCGCTCTCGCCCTGTCCTCGGAAGTCGAAGGTGATGCACCGATACCGGTCTCGACGCGCCGCGACCTGGGCTTCGAACATCCGACCGCTGAAGAGAAGGCCGTGGGCGAAGACGATCGTCTCCGCGCCCCGGCCTTCGTCCGTATAGTGGAGCGACGCTCCGTTGACGAGGAGGGTAGGCATTATTCCGGTGCCACGGCGGCGCCGGTAAAATGAACCCCGCGCCGCTCTCGGCCTAACGCCACGACTATCGCGCCGAGCGAGAATACCGTGACGGCGGTCAGGGCCATCGCTTTGGCGTAGGTCATGTGATCGGCGACCC
>JBDTOH010000145.1:0-11241 GCA_039933355.1 Gemmatimonadota bacterium
GGACCCGGGCGGCGTCGTTGTTGTTGGTGATGACTTTGTGGCGGAGATGAGGAAGCGCATTGTAGAGCGAAAGCTCCACCATCTTCGGATCGACCATGAGAAGCCGGAGCTCCTTGGCCGTGTACTTGTACACCAGGCAGCTGATGATGGCGTTGATCGCGACCGACTTGCCGGTCCCGGTGGCGCCGGCGATGAGGAGATGCGGGTTCTTGGCCAGATCGGTGACCACCGGTTTGCCCTCGAGGTCCCTACCTAACGCGACCGGCAGGGTCGCCCGGGATCGCTCCCATTCGGACGATTCGAGCAGCTCCCGGAGCGTGACGATCCGGGGCGTCGGATTGGGAACCTCGACGCCGACGGCGCCCCGCCCCGGAATCGGCGCAACCCGGATGCTCATCGCCCGCATCGTGATCGCCAGATCGTCGGACAACGCAATGATTCGTCCCGCCTTCACGCCGGGAGCCGGGACCACCTCGAACTGAGTGACCACAGGCCCGCTGGTACGGCCGGAGATCGAGCCTTCGACCTTGAAGGTTCTGAGGGTGTCGAGCAGCGACTGGCCGAGCTTGTCGAGCTGCGCCTCATCGGCGGTCGTGTCCTGCTTCGGCGGTGAGTTGAGCAGCGTCACCGGCGGAAGCTCGCTGTCGACGTTTCGCGGCTGGCTCGCCGGCCCCGATGGAGCAGGGAGCTTCGCGGTCTTGATGAGCTTGAGGTCGGGCTTGCGGCCTTCACGCGGGACGAGCGGCGGCGGCTCCTCCTCGGGCTCGTCCTCCTCTTCCGGAGCCACCTCTGCCCGCTTCTTGGCCTTGGGCTCGGCCGGGAGGGCGACGGCCGCGCGCTTCTCGAGCCGCTGGAAGGGATGCCAGCCATAGGTGACGATGGTGAGGGCGCTCAGCGCGAGGAGACCTAACAGGACGCCGCCGGGCTGTCCGATCAGCTGCCTGACGCCGAACGCGAGGAGCCCCGGCACGAGGCCGGTCGCTCGGGCCGGGACGGTCCACTCCGCCAGCATCGGATCGAAGTCGGCGGGCCGGCTGCTGGTCATGACACCGATCAGGAATGGAATCAGGAGCGAGAGGCCCACCATGAGGAGAGTCACCCGCTTCATATCGAGGCGGGGCAACCGATCGAACCCCGCGAGCGCGAGCCCGGCGCCGAGGAGCGGAAGCCCGACCGCGCCGACGCCGAGCCAGCGCCACAGGAGATCGCCTAACGCTCGCCCGACCGGGCCGGTGGGGACCGCTGGGATCAGCGCGAGACCGAGAAAGATACCGACGACGAGCGCCGCGACGGCGCCGATCCGGCGGCGGTCCTCCGGCTTCATGGGCCATCCCCGTTGGGCCGGGCCGGAGCCACCAGGGTCACCCGGCGACCGTGGTACACCGGGAGGACCGGGTAGCGATCCTCGATGGCGGAGGCTGCGATGTCCTCGCCGAGGTCCACCGCGACGAGCCGGCGCCCAGCGGCCGAGAGCTGAAAGGGCCGATCCCAGCGCTCACCGTACCGGCGGACCAGATCGACCGCGACGAGCGCTGCGTCGTTGAGACCCCGCCGGGTCCGGCGCCCGCCTAACGCGCGGTCCACGAGCCGGCCGGCGGTATAGGCGTCCTCGAGCGCGAAGGCCCCTTCTTTGCCGGCGCAGACGATCACCAGATCGGCGGTCGCGTCGAGAATCTGCCGGGCCCGTTCGCCGGCGACCGCCAGGTTCACGCCTGCGGCGAGATAGACCTGCGCGGCGCCCTGGCAGGCCAGCAGGGTCCGCGTCCCGTTCGTGGTCGTCATGACCAGCGTCTTGCCCTTGACCACGCTCTCCGTCATCTCGAGCGGGCTATTGCCAAGGGCGAAGCCCTCGATCCGGAGGCAGTTGCGCTCGCCGGCGAGGAGGACATTCCCGCGATCGAGCGTCTGGGCCATGCGAATGGCCTCGTCGGGCGACTGAACCGGGATGATGTCCCGGGCGCCGGCGAAGAGCGCCGCGCACGCGGTCGTCGTCGCCCGGAGGGCGTCGATCACAAACACCGCGCGACCCGCGACCTCGTCCTTCGTGAGGCCCGCGGGAGAGAAGATCACATCGAGCTTCATACGTCGGGTCGGAGCAGATGGCTTTCGCGTTCGAGGAAGCGGGTATCGACTTCCCCGGCCACGAACGCCGGGTGGCGGATGACACGGGAGAGAAACGGAATGGTCGTGGTCACCCCTTCGAGAATGAAGCTGTCCAGCGCCTGCCCCATCCGCCGGAGCGCCTCGTCCCGGGTGCGGCCGTGCACGATCACCTTGGCGACGAGCGAATCGTAGTAAGGCGGCACCCGGTACCCTGCGTAGATGTGGGTGTCGATCCGGACGCCGGGCCCGCCCGGCGGATGGTACGCGGTGATCAGGCCCGGGCAGGGCTGAAAGTTGCGATACGGATCTTCGGCATTAACCCGGCATTCGATGGCGTGACCACGAAGTCCCGCCATATGGGGTGGGAAGCTGCAGGGCTCGCCGGCCGCGACCCGGATCTGCTCTTTGACCAGATCGAACCCCGTCACCATCTCGGTGACCGGATGCTCGACTTGGATCCGGGTGTTCATCTCCATGAAGTGAAAGCTGCCGTCGGGGTCGAGCAGAAACTCGAGGGTGCCGGCGCCGACGTAGCCGATCGCGGACGCGAGCCGAATGGCGCACTCGCCCATCGCCTCGCGGAGCGCCGGCGTCATCGCGGGGCTGGGACTCTCCTCGATCAGCTTCTGGTGGCGCCGTTGGATCGTGCAGTCGCGCTCCCCGAGATGAACGATCCGTCCGTGCTGGTCGCCCATCACCTGGAACTCGACGTGGCGCGGATGCTCGAGGTAGCGCTCGACGTAGACGTCGCCGTTGCCGAACGCCGAGAGGGCTTCGTTCTGCGCAAGGCTGAATAACTCGAGGAAATGGTCCGTGTCCCGCGCGATCCGCATTCCCTTCCCGCCCCCGCCCGCCGTTGCCTTGATGATGACCGGGAACCCGATCTCTTCCGCGACGCGAAGCGCCTCGTCGGGGTCGGTGAGGATCCCCTCGGAGCCGGGCACCGTCGGCACGCCCGCTTCCTTCGCGAGCCGGCGCGCGGACGCCTTGTCGCCCATCTGGCGGATCTGATCGGGGGTCGGCCCGATGAACGTTATGTTGGAGGCCCGGCAGATCTCCGCGAACTCCGCGTTCTCCGCCAGGAACCCGTAGCCCGGATGAATCGCGTCGGCCCCGGTGATTTCGGCGGCCGCGATGATCCGGGGAATGTTGAGATAGGACTGGCGGCTCTGCGGCGGGCCGATGCAGACGTCGTCGTCGGCGAAGCGGACGTGAAGGGACTCGCGGTCCGCCTCCGAGTAGACCGCGCAGGTCTGGATCCCCAGCTCGCGGCATGCTCGAATGACGCGGAGCGCGATCTCGCCGCGGTTCGCGATCAATACTTTCGTGAACATCAGGAGGGTGACACGTCCCGGGTCAGGTCAGACATCGGTCCGGCTGTTCCATCGACGTCGGCGAACGTTCGGTCGGACGCGGCGGTGACGCCCGCGGCCCTGAGCGCGAACTCGCTCGGGTTGCTCGCGTAGAAGATCGCGCTCTCGTAGTTGATGGCGCCCTGTTTGTACCAGTGCATCAGCGACTGGTCGAACGTCTGCATCCCGTAGCTGATCGAGCCTTCGGCGATGAGGTCGGGGATGTTCAGGGATTTCTCCAAGCTCCGGATGTTGTCCGCGACAGCCGCCGTGTTGATCAGCACCTCGGCCGCGGGAACCCGGCCCCGGCCGTCCGTTCTCGGCACGAGCCTGAGACAGACGATCGCCTGCAGCGCCGTCGAGAGCAGCGACCTGATCTCCTGCTGCTGGTGCGGCGGGTAGAACGAGAGAATCCGGCTGATCGACTGGGTCGCGTCGGTCGTATGCAGGGTCGAGAACACCAAGTGTCCCGTGTCCGCGGCCTTGAGCGCAGTGTCGAGCGTATCCTGGTCGCGGATCTCGCCGATCAGGATCACGTCCGGGTCCTGTCGGAGCACATGCCGGAGCGCCGCAGCGAAGGATAGCGTGTCGCTGCCGACTTCGCGCTGCGAGATGTTGGCCATCTGATCGCGATGGAGAAACTCGATCGGATCCTCGATGGTGATCACGTTGACGCGGCGGTTTCGGTTGATGTGATTGATCATCGCCGCGAGAGCGGTCGACTTGCCGGAGCCGGTGATGCCGGTGACCAGGACGAGGCCGCGGGGCCGGTTCGAGATCCACTCCAGCACATCCGGAAGCCAGAGCTCCTGGAGCGTCTTCACCTCGTACGGAATCGCCCGAAACGCAAACGCCAGCGTCCCGCGCTGCTGGTAGATGTTGGTCCGAAACCGGCCGACGCCGGGCACGCCGATCGCGAAGTCGGCCTCCTTCTTCTCGGCGAATTCCTTCACCTGACGCGGAGTCATGATCTGTTCCGCGAGGTGTTTGAGCTCCTCTGGTCGGATCGGCTGCATCGCGAGCGTCTGCAGGTCGCCGTTGACTCGGATGGTCGGCGGCCGGCCGACTTTGAGCAGGAGATCCGAGCCCTGGCGCTGGATCATCTGCGAGATGGCCTGCTTGAAGTTGAACGGCGGCGGCCCCGCCTGGGCCTCGGGCGCGAATTGATCAGCCATTGGGATCGACCCGGAAGAGGACTTGACCGAACTCGACCGGCTGGGAATCCTCGACGCACACCTCCCGCACGACCCCACCGAACTCCGCCTCGATCTCGTTCATGATTTTCATCGCCTCGATGATGCAGACCGTCTGGCCCCCAGCAACCCGAGACCCGACTTTGATGTACGGGTCCGCGCCGGGCTCCGGCGATTTGTAGAACGTTCCGACCATCGGCGACTTGATGTCTTTGAGCTGGGTGAGGGGTTTCGCCGCCTCGACCGGAAGCTCCACAGCTGTGGGCTGCGACGATATCGTCGCGGGCGCCGGCATGAACTGCGGCGCTGCCACCGGGGCGGCCATCACCGTGTGCTGAGCGGTCCGGGTGACGATCACGCCGGTCCCCAGAAAGCCCTTGACCTCGATCGAGCCCACATCGGGCAGCTCGCTGAGCATCTCGGCCAGCTTGCGGACGTCCTTCAGGTCGATCCCTTTTACTCCCGGGACCTTGTGGATCACCTCGGCGAGCGCTTTGATCTCGTCCGGATTCATCGCGGGAGTCCCCTGGCTCGTTGGAGCACGGGTTGACGGTTTCTTCTTTGTCACAGGAGCTCGATCAGTTCGGTTGGAGCGTGGGAGAGGCACTCGGATCCCTGAGCGCCGAGCCAGACATCGTCCTCGATCCGGACGCCGCCCCAGCCTTCAAGATAGACTCCCGGCTCGACCGTGACTACCGCGCCCACCGGGAGGGCGGACTCGTTCATTTGGGAGAGCCGGGGGTCTTCATGGATCTCGAGGCCCAGGCCATGTCCGAGCGAGTGCCCGAACGCGTCGCCAAAGCCTTCGGAGATGATCACCTCCCGCGCCAGGAGATCCGCTTGGCGACCGCTCATGCCGGCCGCGATGGTCTCTTTGGCCCGGGTCTGCGCGGCGCGGACGACATTGTAGATCCGCCGCTGGCGGTCGGTCGCCGGAGCCCCGACCACGAATGTGCGGGTGATGTCGGCGCAGTACCCGCGCACCTGAGCGCCGAAGTCGAGCAGGAGAAAATCGCCGCGCTCCACCACTCGAGTCGTCGGGCGGGCGTGCGGGAGCGCGCTCCGCGGGCCCGAGGCGACGATCGACTGGAACGGGTGCCATTCGCTGCCGCGGCGACGGAGCTCGCCTTCGAGCTCGGCGGCGATCTCGAGCTCGGTGAGCCCCGGCCGAATGAACGGCTTCACGGCGCTGAGCGCGGCGACGGCGAGCCCGGCGGCGGCGCGAATCGCGGCGACCTCCGTCGGGTCTTTCCGGACTCGGAGCGATTCCACCAGTCCGCCGGTGCCGACGGTCTCGCGGGCGCTCATCCCGCCTAACCGTTCGCCGTCGCGGACGGTGAGCCGGTCGCGCTCGAAGCCGAGCCGCTCGATCAGACTG
This sequence comes from Gemmatimonadota bacterium, assembly GCA_039933355.1. GTDB lineage: Bacteria > Gemmatimonadota > Gemmatimonadetes > Gemmatimonadales > GWC2-71-9 > SHZU01. The sequence continues at coordinate 6,027 of JBDTOH010000145.1, forward strand.
CCCTCGAGCCGGCGCTTGAGGCCGTCCCAGATGCTGATCCGCTCGACCTGGACCTCTGCTGCGCCGTTCACTTCGGCTTCGGCCTGGCTGGCGTACCGAAAGTCCGTCAGCAAGATCGTCTCGGATCCGGAGACCACCAGCAGCGCGGAGGAGCCGCTGAAGCCGGTGAGATATTGGATGTTCGGAAGCCCGCTGACGAGGAGCGCGTCGAGGCCGTCGCGGGCGAGGAGGTCGCGGAGGCCCGCCCGCCTAACCGCGCGAAGGTCACCGATCGCTGAGGCGGTCATGCAGAGCCCGAAGAGCGAGGAGATAGCCGGTCGGGCCGAAGCCGGTGATCAGACCGATGGCGAGATCGGCAAACTGGGAGTCGCGGCGGGAGGGCTCCCGCGCGAACAAATTGGAAAGATGGACTTCGACGAACGGGATCCGGACGGCGAGCAGGGCGTCACGGATCGCCATGCTGGTATGGGTGAGCGCCCCGGCATTCAGGACGAGGCCCTCCGCGGTGCCCGGCAGAGCTTGGATCCGGTCGATGAGGACGCCCTCGTGGTTGCTCTGGGCCCATGACAGCTCGATCCCGAGCGACTCTGCCTCGGTCCGTGCCAGCGCCTCGATGGCCGACAACGAGACGCGGCCATAGACCTCCGGCTCGCGGGTGCCCAGGAGATTCAGATTGGGCCCGTTGAGGACGGTGACCCGCATTCAGCGCTTCAGGCCTTTGAGCCACGCGTTGAATTGCTCGAGGTCTTCGATCGGCTGTCCCGAACCGCTCGGGGCGTCGCCGGCGATCGGCGCCGGCTCGGCGGGGGTGCCGAAGAACTCATCGAACGACGGCCCCGCCTCCTCGCCAGGCTGAGCGGCCTCGGCGATTGGCTGAGAGGAGTCGGCGGGCGGCGGAGGCACGGTTTCATCCCCGCCGAAGACCGAGCTGAGCGAGAGGGTGTCGGTGGACGGACGCGTCGGCTCCGCCGCAGGGGCAGCCTCGAACGCGGGTGGATGGACCGGGTGCCCAGCGCCGGGCGGCCCGACCGCGAACACCTGGGCCAGCCACGCCGTGGCGGGACGGCCGCCGGTCGCCGCGACCGCGAGACGCCTAACGGTGGGTTCGGAAGCGGGGCTCGGCACGGAGGGCGTCGTCTTCGTCATGAGCCGCGACTTGGCAGCCTCGATGCGGGGGTTTCCGGGGTCCCGCGTGGCGAGCTGTGAGTAGACCGCGAGCGCGAGCTCGGTATAGCCCTGGCGCAGGAAGATCTCGGCCATCGTCTCGGTGACGACCAGCTCCGGCTCGCTCTCTCCGGGCGCGTCCTCCTCGACCACCGGCTCTGCCGGGGTCGATCCGGCGAGGATGCCGGCCATCGTCGGCACGTCGGCGGCCGGCGCCAGCAGCTCGGATGCCTCCGCGGCCGCGTCAGCCGTTCGCTGTTCCACCTCGGCCGTGGGGGCCGGTTCGGCGGGGACGGCGGGCTCTTCGCTCGCCGCCGTCTCAGGTGCCTCCCCGACCATCGCAGACGGTTCGGCGAAAGCAGAGGGCGGCATCGGCGCGTCGACTGCCGAAACCGGTTCGTGGGACACCGTTAGGCGTTCCGGTCCGGCCGGCGCGTCCGGGTCGGTGGCCCAGACCTGGACCGGCGCCGCCGGACTCGCGGGCTCAGCCGTCGGCTCCCATTCGGGGAAGGCGGTGGCCGGTACAGCGTCCGACGTTGGGACGGCCGGCTCAGGATCGGCGGCTGCCGCGGCAGCCTCGGTCATGACCGGGAGGTCGGGAGCCGGCGCTCCGGCCTCAGTCGTCAGGTCCTCCCGCACCGCCGCCGGCCGTACCGGCGGCAGCGGCGGGATCACCGGGAGCTGGACGAGAGTTGGTTCGAGCGTGAGCCGGCGCGGCGGGAGATCCACAACGGCGACGCTCACCGAGTCCGGCTCCACCGAAGGCGCGTGAGCCGCAGGGATCGCGGCGTCGATCACGATCTCGGCCGTACAGTCGTCCCCGGCCGGCGGCGCGATTTCCGCGACCAGCGCCTCGGGCTCACGCTCGGCCACTTCGCCGTGCGGCCGGAGGTCCAAGCCGTCCGACGCCCAGCGGATGTCGTCGAGCGTCGCCACCGGCTCGACCGGGGGCTCGGCCGGTATCGAGCTCGAGACCGGTTCCTCGTGGACCGGGACCGCCGGCTCAGTCCACGCAAACGCGCCGGACTCGCGGGCCCGGAGCGACTCGGCATCGTTAGGCACCTGGAACTCGCTCGCATCGAGCGGGAGGAGCTCGATCGGCTGGAACAATTGGACGTCGAAGTCCACCGCGGCGGGGTCGATCACTTCACCCTGCCCGCCGAGCGTCTCGTCCTCGGACGGCTCGGGCTCGGCCGCCGGCTCGACCGGAGTTACGACTATGACGGGCTCCACCGCGACCCGGGCCAGTTGCGCGAGCGCGTCTTCGTTGGCCGGATCGAGATCCAGTAATCGCCGGAGCCGTTCCGTCGCCAGATCCCGCTCTCCGTGGAGCTCTGCGAGGTCCGCGAGCGCCTTCAATGCGATCACGTTCTCAGCGTCGAGCTCGAGGACATCGACGAAGGCCTCTTCCGCTTTGACCTCGTCTTTGAGATCGAGATAGCAGCGGCCGAGTACGATGTGGCCAGGAAAGTATTTGGGATGGCGCGACAGGCCGATCTCGAGTGCGCCGAGGGCGTCCTCGAACATTCCGGCCTTCCGATAGGCTTCGGCCAGCGGGGCGAACGTCGTCCCATGGGGGTTAGCCAGCCAGAGCCGCTGCAGCTTCTCGATCTGGCTGGTGTACTGCATCGGCTCCCTGGGGCTAAGTTGTTGCGGTATTTGAGTTAACAGTAGCAACCGGGCCCGGGGGTGTCAACCGGTCATTCGGCCCTCCCGGCTTGAGGCAAGCCCTTCCGGCGGTTACCTTTGTCCCTCCCTCGTGCGGTACAGTTTTAGGAGTCTTTCGCATCATGATGCAAGCATTCCGGAACAGCGCCAAGCCGGTCATCCTCGTTATTACCATCACGTTCCTTGCCTGGCTGATTTACGACCTGAGCGGTCTCGGTCGTGGCAGCTCCGGCGGGGTGACCACGAAGACGTCGGTCGGAAAGATCAATGGAACCTCGATCGACGCGAGGTCCTTCGACCAGGCCGTCCAAAACGCGGTCACCGAGCAACAGCGCCAAACCGGCACCTCGCTCGGGCTCGATGAAATGGCCGAGGTTCGGAATCGGACCTGGGAACAGTTCATCCGGAGCACGCTGCTCGAGAAGGAATTCGCCAAGCGAGGCATCCGGGTCTCGGCAGACGAGATCGCCGACGCGATCCGATCGGTTCCCCTTCCGGAGCTCGCCCAGGCGCCCGATCTCCAGACTGCGGGGAAGTTCGACCCGAAGAAGTATCAGCGATGGCTCACGTCGTCCGCCGGCCAGCAGGCCATCCCCTACCTCGAGGCGCAGTACCGCGACCAGATCCTCCAGGCCAAGCTGTTCCGGACCGTGGTCTCGGACATCTACCTGTCTGACGCGACGCTCTGGCAGCGCTACAAGGACGAGAAGGAGACGGTCAAGGTCGGGGTCGCGAAGGTCGACCCGGCCGCCGCCGTCGCCGATCAGAAGTCGCCGGTGAGCGCCGCCGAAGCCGAGGCGTACTACAACCAGCACAAGGACGCGTTCAAGCGGGACAAGCGGACCTATCTGAGCTATATCGCCCTGCCGAGAAAGCCTAACGCGTCGGACACCGCCGCAGCGCTGGCCCGCGCCACTGCGATTCGCGACGAGATTCTCAAGGGCGCGCCGTTCGAAGAAGTGGCGAAGCGCGAGTCGGTGGACACGGTGAGCGGCAAGCTCGGCGGTCAGCTCGGCGAGATGAACAAGAACCAAGTCGACTCGGCGTTCGCCAAAGCCGCGATGGCCGTTCCGCTCGGCAAGGTGTCCGATCCGATCCTGAGCTCGTTCGGGTACCACATTCTCAAAGTCGAAAGCCGCAAGGGCGACACCTTCAAGTCCCAGCACATCCTGATCCCGATCGAGCTGGCCGGTCCGCACCGGGACTTGGTAGACAAGCAGGCCGATTCGCTCGAGCAGCTCGCCGCTGAGAAACAGGACCCGGCGGCGCTGGACACGGCGGCTCGCGCCCTCAAGCTGCCCATCGGGCATGTCGGTCCGATCGTGCCCAACATGCGGGTGGTAGTCCCCGACGGCGGCGTAGTCCCCGACGCCGGGACCTGGGCGTTCCAGGCCAAGCCGGGCGAGGAGAGCCAGGTCATCGAGTCCCCCGCCGCCTTCTACGTCTTCAGGCTGGACAGCCTCCAGCAAGAAGGGGTGCCAGCGTTCGCCAGCATCAAGACGGAGGTAGAGGACAAGGTACGGGCCGAGAAGAAGAAGGCCGAGGCGACCAAGATCGCGGAGAGTCTCGCCAAGCAAGTGAAGGCCGGGACTCCGCTCGCCCAGGCGACGAAGACGTTAGGGGTCGAGTATCGCGAAATGGGACCGTTCTCGCGCCTGACGGCTCCCCTTCCCTCGCCGAGCTTGATCGGCGCGGCGTTCAGCCTGAAGAAGGGCGAAGTCTCGGATATCCTCACGTCCGACGACGGGTCTTATATCCTCGAGCTGATCGATCGGACCCCGGCGGACTCGCTCGATTTCGCGAAGAACCTCGGGGCGCTCCGTGCCAAGATCACCGAGGCGGCCAAGCGGAGCCGCCTGCAGGCGTATTACGCCGACCTGCGGGCCGCCGCCAAGATCCGGGATGATCGGGCCGAAGTCTACAAGACGCGAGCGCAACAGGCCTCGAATTAAAGCCACCCTGTGTCACGAAGGGGCCCGAAAGGGCCCCTTTTTGCTTGCTGGACTGCCGCCACTGCTTGACCGGTCCTTCCCGGGGCGCGACCTTTCGAGCGGCACTCTCTCAGGGGGCCGAATGACCCGGCTCTGTCTGGCTCTCGTTGGTTTCGCGCTCGCACCATTCTCCATCGGCACTGTCAGGGCGCAAGCCAGATCGGGCGAGCGCGTCGTGGCCGGCCACGTCGTCTCCGCCTTTGGCACCCCGATCGCTGGAGCGGAGGTCGCACTGCTCCCCGGTGACCTTCACGTTACCACCGACTCGACCGGGCGGTTCCGGCTGATTGCTCCGTCGGGCCCTCAGAAGCTCGTCGTCCGGAGGATCGGCTTCGCGCCCCGGGCGTTCGACCTCGCGCCCGAGGCCGAACGGGGGTATCAGCTCGAAGTCG
>JBDTOH010000146.1:0-11164 GCA_039933355.1 Gemmatimonadota bacterium
CGATCGATCGGGGGAGCCGACTCCGCCTCCGGCACCGCCGGAGCCGCCCGCCCCGTGTTCACGTCGATGGCCACCAGCGCTTCCGTCGGCTGGATCACGAGCGACCCGCCGCTCGGCAGGTCCACCCGAGCCTTGAACAGCCGCTTGATCTCGGTCTCGATGTTGAACTTGTCGAAGAGCGGCATCGGCTCGGCGTACAGATGCACCCGTCCGATCAGCTCCGGATCGACCGACTCGAGATACTGCTCGACCTCACCGTGGATCTCTTTCGAATCGACCCAGAGCGCATCGACCTTGTCGGAGAACACGTCGCGGATCAGTCCGCGAGTAAGGCTCGCTTCCCGCTGCAGCACGGCCGGCGCCCGTTTGAACGCCTGCTTCCGCTTGATGCGCTTCCACTGGGCGATGAGGGAGTCGATCTCTCGCTTGAAGTGCTCTTCGGTGACGCCTTCGCCCACGGTCCGGACGATCACGCCGCCTTCGTTCTCAGGCAGCAGGCTGGTGACCATCTCGCGGAGCCGCGCTCGCTGGTCCCGGTTCTCGATCTTCCGGCTCACCCCGACCCGGGAGGCGAACGGCATGTACACCAGGAACCGGCCGGGGAGGGAGATTTGCGCAGTGACCCGGCAGCCTTTGGTGCTGATCGGCTCCTTGGTCACCTGGACGGGGAGTGTTTGTCCCTTCTTGAGGAGGTCGCCGATATTCGGGATGGAATGCCGCGACGAGACTTCGCGCTGCCGGGGCTCCGGGGCAGGAGTGGGGGCTCCATTGCCGCGACGTCCGCCGCGACGGCGGCCGCCGTTTTCTCCCGCCCCGTTTTCGGCGACTTCGGCAACCTCGGCTTCGGCGGCATCGAGAACCTCGACCGCCTCGTCGTCGCCGTTAGGCTCGTCGTCTTCGTCCGGCTCGAGCAGGTCGGACGCGTGGAGAAAGGCGCTCTTCTCCAGCCCCACGTCCACGAAGGCCGCCTGAATTCCAGGCAACACCGCCTCCACCCGCCCCAGATAGATGTCGCCGACGATCCGGCGCTGGTCCGACCGTTCGACCATCAGCTCGGCCAGCCGGTCGTCCTCGAGGATGGCCACGCGAGTCTCGCGCTGGCCTCCGTTGATGAGAATCTCGCGCTTCACGCGGTCGATCCTTCACCGCCAACCGGCTCCGGCCTCGAGCGGACTCGACGCCGGAAACCCGGGCGGTTTTCACATGGTGGCGGGAGGCCGAGGCAGGACTACAACCCGCCGAGGCGTCCCAATCTGAGCGACCGTGCAAGCTCCCGTGAACAGAGTCGCCGGCGCCTGCCGGGACCTGGGTCGAACCGAGCCACCGGGTCACCGGAGCCCAGCCGTCCGCGTGTGCAGCAATCGCCATCCGTGGGGCGATCCCTGCCCGCCGCGCGCTGAGACTCATTCGATCGGTGATACCACCGGGGCGCGTCGTTCGAGCCGTGGAAGAGCCGGAACGGAGGCAACGGTTTGCTCCCCTACCAAAGAATGCGACTACCCTGACTGCTCGAGAAAGCAGACCGGGGCCCACGCGACAGAATTGCCGTAGAAGTCGCATGGGCTAAAAGTATGCGGGGGAATGGGTTGGGGGGAAGGGCCAAGCGGGTTTCGCGCTGCGTGCGGGGGGTGAGAGCCATTCTGTCACCCCATTTTGCCCCTGCCCATCGGAGGGCCGCGTCTATCCATCCACCACGCTGCCTAGAATCTGCCGCGCGATCACCAACCGCTGGATTTCGCTCGTACCCTCACCGATCTCGCAGACTTTGGCGTCGCGCATCATCCGCTCGACCGAGTACTCGGTCATGTAGCCGTAGCCGCCGAGGACCTGCACCGCCTTCGTGGTCGTGCGCATGGCCAGCTCGGAGCAGTACAGCTTGGCCATCGCCGCCTCCTTCTTGAACGGCCTCCCGGCCTGCTTGAGCCGGGCGGCCGTGTAAAGGAGATGGGTCCCAGCCTCGATTTCGGTCGCCATGTCGGCAAGCTGGAAGCTGACGCCCTGAAAGCTCGCGATGAAGCGGCCGAACTGTTTCCGAGTTCCCGCGTAGGCCCGAGCGATGTCATAGGCCCCCTCCGCGATACCCAAAGAGAGCGCCGCGATTCCGATCCGCCCGGCGTCGAGGGTCTTGAGGAAGTTGACGAACCCCTCCCCCCGCTGGCCCAGCATGTTCTCTTTGGGCACGATGGCATCCTGGAAATGCAGCTCCCGGGTGTCGCTCGCCCGCCAGCCCATCTTGTCCTCCTTCTTCCCCGCCCGGACACCCTCGATCTTGGGCAGGTCGGGGGCGTGCCCGACACCTAACGCCTCGCACCGGCCGATGTCGACCGTGTCCTTCGTCACGATGAAGCTCGTGATGCCGCGGTGACCCGGGCCGGGCTCGGTCCGGGCCGTGGCCGAGAAGATCTCTCCCACACCGGCGTTGGTGATGAAGATCTTGGAGCCGTTCAGCACGAAGTGGTCGCCCCGGTCCACCGCGGTCGTCGCGGTCCCGCCGGCGTCGCTGCCGGCGCCCGGCTCGGTTAGGCCGAATCCCCCCATGACTTTCCCCGAGGCGAGCAGCGGTACGTAACGACGGCGCTGCGCTTCGGTTCCGAACTCGTAGATCGGCGAGGTGCCGAGATTAGTGTGGGAGCTGATGGTCAGACCGTGTGAGGCGTCGACCTTGGCGATCTCGTGGATTACGATGTAGTACGAAAGCTGATCCATGCCCGCGCCGCCGTACTCTTCGGGCCACGGAGCGCCGAGGAGACCGAGCTCGCCCATCCGCTTGATGTTCTCCCACGGAAACGACGACGTGCGGTCGAGCTCTTGGGCCACCGGAGCGACGTGGGTCTCTGCAAAGTCGCGAACCATTTCGCGGACTTGGTTATGCTGTTCGGAGAAGTAGAGAGAGTCGTCCATACCACCCTATGAAGCGTCGGAGATCGACCGTCGAGAGCCGCCCCAATATAACGACGACGCAGCTTACACAGGACCGGGGACGGATTAGGTTTCGGGCTCCTCTTCACCTAGGGTCGCCGCCATGCCGGACGGGAATTCCCTCGAGCTCGGCTCGCTCGCCTTTCGACTCGAGCTGGTCGAGCGAAGGCTTCGGCGGCTCCGGATCGTGGCAATGCTGGGATTCATCCTGGCGGCAATTACCGCCGCCAGGACCTTGGTCCCGAGAGAGTCCGCGGTTCAGGAGGGCCGGCTTTGGATCGCACACGACAGCGCCGGGCGGACCCGAATGATGTTCGGCATCACTGGAGATGGGGTCGGGCTCACGATGTACGATTCCACCGGCCAGATGCGGCTCGATTTGGGGATTGCGCCGGGCAACGTCCCCGGCCTGTTGATGCTGTCGCGCCGGGGAGAACCGGTGGCCACGCTCAACCTGGCGAGCGACGGGAGCCCGACCCTCCGCCTCACGAATCCTCAGGTGCCTTCACGCGTTGACCTGACCGCCGCCCCGGGCCGGCCCCCCCTCACGATGCAGCCGCCCACACTGCCCGATACCGTCATTGCGCGGCGCCCTCAACCGTGACGTTCGATCGGCAGAGGTCGCAGCACTATCTCAACCTGGTCCTGGTGATCGCATGAATCGGCATGTCGCTCGTCTTTCCCTGCTCTGTGCTTTGCTGCCGGTCTCCGCCCGCGCGCAACAAGGCACGTTCATCCTTCGTTCCGGCAATGACACCATCAGCGTGGAGCGGTTCACCCGCACGCCGACTTCGCTTCAGACCGAGCTCCTGCTCCGAACCGCCTCCGTTCGGATGGGCCTCACGATGGATATCGGCGCCGACGGCATGGTTCCGAAGCTCGAAAGCCGGGTTTGGGGTGCGTCCGATCCAGCGACCGCTCCCCCGAAGCAGCTCGCGACGATCACCTTCCGCGGCGACAGCGTGATCGTGGAGATCTCCGGCAGCCCGCAGCCGGCCATCCAGCGCCTCGGCACCACGGCGGGCGCCCTGCCCTACGTGAACCCGTCGTTCGCCATGGTGGAAGTTCTGATTCAGCGAGCCCGGCGCCTTGGCGGCGCATCAGCCGTCATTCCCCTCTTTCTCGTCGCCGGCGGCCAGACCACCCCGGCCACCGTGAAGACGATCTCGGCCGATTCGGTGTCGGTCGCCATCGGCGGCGGCGACCTCCGCCTTGCCGTGGACCTCGACGGCCGGGTGCTCGGCGGCAATTTCGTCGGTCAGCCCGCAGTGCTCGAGCGAGTCGCGGGAAACGCCGTGTCGTTCGCGGTTGAAAAGCCCGACTACTCGCCGCCGGCCGGCGCGCCGTACACGGCGGAAGACGTGACGGTGCCGACGCCGATGGGCCACACGCTCGCGGGCACCCTCACACTGCCCAAGGGCGCCGGTCCAGGCAAGCGGGTTCCGGCCGTCGTCACGATCACCGGTTCCGGCCCCGAAGACCGAGACGAGGCGATCCCGATGTTCAAGGGCTACCGGCCGTTCCGTGAGTTCGCCGACTCGTTAGGCAGACGCGGGATTGCGGTGCTCCGGATGGACGACCGGGGATTCGGCGGCTCCGGCGGGAACGCGGCCACCGCGACCAGCGCCGACTTCGCGGAGGATATCCGGGCCGGGCTCGCGTATCTCAGGACCCGAGCCGAGATCGACCCGGCCCGCCTCGCCCTGATGGGCCACAGCGAAGGCGGCATTATTGCGCCCATGGTCGCGGTCAAGGAGCCGGCCCTCAGGGCCATGGTCCTGCTGGCCGGGACCGCCTACACGGGCCGGAAAGTCCTCACGTTCCAGATGAACAACGGGATCAACAATCAGTTCAAGCTGCCGGCCTATCAGGACTCGGCCGCCAAGCGCGATGCCATGCTGGCGCACGTCCCCCAGACGATCGACTCGATCGCCGGCGCCGTCCCGTGGATGAAGTTCTTCATCGACTACGATCCGCTCACGACTGCCCGCCGGGTCAAGACACCTGTGCTCGTGCTCAACGGCGCGACCGATCAGCAGGTCACGCCGGATCAGGCACCGGAGCTGGAGAAGGCGTTCAAGGCGGCCGGCAACCGCGATGTCACGATGAAGATCTACCCCGACCTGAACCATCTGTTCGTGTACGATCCGAGCGGATACCCGGGCGCCTACACCAGCCTCAAGTCGTTCATGGTCGACCGGGCGGTCATCGGCCAGGTGGTGGACTGGCTGGTGCGGCAGCTCCAATCGAACGGCGCGACCTGACCGTTAGGCAAGCTCCGCCAGCGCGTCGTGGAAGGCGAGCGCCGAGGGCCACCGATCCTTCGGCTCCTTGGCGAGCGCCTTGAGGACGGCCCGGGCGAGCGGCTCGGGTACCTCGGGCACGATCTCCCGGGGGTCGGTCGGCGCGTGCTCCAGGTGCTTTCGGAGCAGATCGTAGACCGTCGCCCCCTCGAAGACCCTCCGGCCGGTCAGACACTCGAACAGCACGGCCCCCGCGGAATAGATGTCCGTTCGCGCGTCCACCTCCTCGCCTAACATCTGCTCCGGAGCCATGTAGTCGGGGCTGCCGACCACCGACCCCGCCGCCGTGAGCGTGGCTCGATCCGCCGCGGCCGCCGGCTCCACTGCGAGGCGCGCAATCCCGAAGTCCATGACCTTGAGAAAGCCCGACGGCTCGACCACGATGTTGTGCGGCTTGATGTCGTTCCGGGTGACGCTCGACCAGGACTCCGTGTTGGGCGGCCGCCTCGCCGCGGAGATCGACGCCGACTTCTTCGGCGGCCAGCAGCCCTCATCCGGCGGCCGGACCCATCCGCTGCTCCGACTTCGGCGGGCCGTCGCTGAAGTCCGGTGGCGGGGCGGCGCGATCCTGATCGGCCAGGAGGCCCCTCCCATCTCCGAGCTCAATCCCGTGTCGGTGGCGAGCGTCGGGTTTCCCGAGTTCTCGGCGAGCAGCAACCTCTGGCTCTGGCTCCCCCAGGTCCGGGCGCTCGCCTGGCTCAACCGCGGCCGCAGGGTCCGGCTCGGGCTCGAGGCAACCGCGCTCGCACCTAACGCCGCGACCGCCCAACCCGCGTTCCTGACCGAACCGGACTCCGCGGAAGCCACCGGCCGCCCCGCGTTCGAGGGCCGGATGCTGATGCGGTGGGGCACGGGCGACACCCGAGGCGAGCTCAGCGTGGGCGGTCACATCGGTTGGCTCCGGAGCCTCGGCGGGAACCAGGTGACCTCGCGGGCCCTCGCCGTGTCCCTCCGCGCGCCCCTCTCGACCCACTTCGAAATCCGGGCCGAGGCGTTCCACGGACGCGCGCTCGCCGGCCTCGGTGGTGGTGGTGTGGGTCAGAGCCTGACCACGTCCGGAGACGCCCTGGTCACCACGGGTGGCTGGCTCCAGCTCGTGGCCAAACCGGCGAGCAGCCTCGAGCTCGCGCTCGGCGCCGGCACCGACCACCCGCGCACGTCGGCCGGAGCCGTGCCGTCCGGCAACCGCCTCCGGAACAGCGAGCTGTCGGGTCAGCTCCTGTGGCGCGCCGAGCCGCTGTTCGTAGGACTCGGCATCCGTCACCTGGCGACCCGCTACGGCGCCCCGCTAGGATCCACGGTCAAGAACACCCAGCTGAACCTTGCGTTAGGCGTGGAGTTCTAAGGCGGCAAGGCGGCAGGGCGGCAAGGCGGCGTCTTACCGACTTACCGTCCTACCGTCCTACCGTCCTACCGCCTTAGCGTCTCCCCCGCCCATCACAAACATCACACCCCGCGCACCGAGGCAGCTTCTGCCCGAAGTACTCGAGCAGCGCCGCGCGACGGCACCGGCCCTCCGCCGCGTACCGTTCCACCGTCCGGATCCGGTCCAACGCCTCGCGGTGGCGGCGGCGGACGCCGCTCCAATCGACCTTCCGCCAACTGGGGCGGAGCTCCGAGCGAAGCCTCCCGATCGCCGTCTGCACACTCCTGGGAAGCGTCGCGGCGAAGCCCGGATCCCGCCACGCACGCTCGACCGTCTTTTCCGGCGGGAACGTCACCTCGAGCTCGCGCCGCGGCAGCTCCCCATCCCCGGGCCGATAGAGCAGAATGCACCGGGCCGGCGCCCGGTCCCGCCCCGCACGACCCGCTTCCTGGTAGTAGCTCTCCGGGCTCGGCGGGAGGGTCCAATGGACTACCAGCCGCACGTTCGGCTTGTCGATGCCGAGACCGAACGCCGACGTGGCGGCGACCACGTCCAAACCGTCGCCGAGGAATCGATCGAGGACGTCCCGCCGCTCCAGCTTGGTAAGACCCGCATGGTAGGCCGCCGCGCGATACCCGCTTTCCACGAGCACCCGAGCCACCTCTTCCGAGAGGTTCCGCGTTGCCGCGTAGACGATGGCGAGACCGTCGCGGCGCGAGAGCAGCTCGAGCAGCCTGCGGAGCCGGTCGCGCTCGTTCTCGACCCGAGTGACGCCGAACCAGAGATTCCGGCGATCGAACGAGACGAGATGCATGTCGTATCCGCCCCGGCGGCCGAGGCCTAACGCCCGCGCGATGTCGCTCCGGACCGTGGGAGTCGCCGTCCCGGTGAGCGCGACCGCGGGAGGCCAGCCGACCCGGCTCCGAAAACCGCCCAGCGCCCGATACGCCGGCCGGAAGTCGTGGCCCCATTCGGAGATGCAATGCGCCTCGTCCACCGCGAGCAGCGACACCGCCACGCCGCCCTCCGAAAGCACCTTGCCCAGGCGGCGGCACCGCTCCGGCGCGACATAGAGGAGCTTGACCTCCCCCCGGCCGAGCCGCTCGAGGATCGCGGCCTGGTGGCGCGGCGATTGGAGGCTGTGCAGCGACTCGGCGGCGATTCCCCGCCGCTGCGCGCCTGCCACCTGATCCTGCATGAGAGCGATGAGCGGCGAGATGACTACGGTCGCTCCGGGTAGCGTGAGCGCGGGGACCTGAAAGCACACGGACTTCCCCGCCCCGGTCGGCAGGACCGCGAGCGTGTCCCGGCCGCCGAGGACCGATTGAACGACCCGCTCCTGCGGGGCGCGGAACTCACTGTAGCCGAAATGGCGCTCGAGGAGAAGACGAGCATCGGTGAGAGGGTCGGCCATGGTCATGCACCAACATGGCGCGACCGACGGTCTGGAGCGTAACCAGATTCGCGCGAACAGGTACCCTTCTATATCGCGCGGCTACCGCTTCCACCTGAGGTCCACCATCCGGAGCACGATCGCCAGGATCAAGAGCCCAATCCCGATCCAGCCCAGCGTGCGATCGTTGCGGGTCGCGGCAAGCACCGCGAAGGTCACGCCCGCCGCGGAGAGAATCGTCCGGGCGGCTTTCACTTCATGATGGGGCCCGAGGCCTGGGGCAGCGGCACTTCGCGTCCCCATGAGGCGCCGTTCACCTCGATCACGAGCGAGCCTAACGGGAAGAACGCGTCGGGAAGCGCCCACGGAGACGCGGGCAGCTTGAACGCCACGGTGGCCGAGCCGCCGCGAGCCGTCGTAAACTCACTCGGCCCCGCCGGCTCGACCAGCACCGGCGTCTCGGCGTAGAGGCGGATCGACAGCTGACCGGTCCAGAGCTGCGCCGCATCGGGGTCGGCGAACGCCGGCGTGAGGACCATGACGAGCTCTCGATCCTTCGTCGCCGCGGGCAGATCCGCCGAGAGCCGCCCGAACGAATAGTTGAGCGGCTGCTTCGCGATGATCTGCCCGGTCGCGTCCTCGAGGGTAAAGCCGAAGTCGGTGAACAGCGGCCACGCGTCGCGCGGCATCTGGAGATCCGCAACCAGATGGTTCGCCCAGGCCGGCGCATGGAACGCGACCCGCCGCTCGGCGCCGCCCCGCTGGCTGAACACCTGAGTCCGCTCGCCGCCCACCACGCCGAGCTTGACGGTTCCGCTGACGCTCCCGCGCGACCGATTCGAGACCGTCGCCACGACACTGTCCTTGTAGACCCGCTTGGCATCCATCCGGACCGGTGATTGATCGACCACGACGACCGCCGACGCGGCCTCCGCCGGCGCGGCGACCGCAATGACCTCGTAGACGCCGGCCATCACGTCTCGCCCGTCCACGTCGTAAACCGCGGCCTCCTCGCCGAAGCCGCCCGGCTTGCCGTTCTCGGTTCGGTCCGGCTGCCCCCCGGGCTCGTGCAGGAACGCCAGGACCCGCTCGGCCTTGGCTCCGGAGCTCGCGATCACCCGGAACGGACGGGCCGAGTCCGCGGCGAAGAAGATCCGCTTGAGCCCGCCCGCGGGAAGCGCGGCCCTCACCGTTAGGCCGGAGTCGCCGAGCGGGCTGGTGACCACTACGGTGGCGACCACCCGGAAGAGCGGCCCGACGCTCGTGTCCGACGACCACCCCGTCACCAGCGCCGAGAAGAGACCCGGCTCGGTGAGCAGGCCCGGCCTGAGCGTGAGCGGGAAGCGGGCTTTCGGCGGCTGATGCTGGAGCATGTTAGGCACCACGAGCCAGGGACTCTCGCTCGTGAGCCGGACCGGACCGGGGAAGCCGCCCTCGACCTCGACCACGGCGAGCGAATCGATCGCCACGCCCGGCGTCTTGACCCGAAACACCGCCGGCCCCGGCGCCCCCACCACCCGCGCGCGCATGAGCGCCTGCGCCGGAAACGACTTGAGGGCGCGCTCGGCGGCGACGAGGTCCGCGACGCCGGCGCCGTCGTCGATGAAGCGATCGCCGGGCACCGGCCGCGCGGTGGCCAGCAACGCGCGCTTGATCTGCTCGGCGCTCACCGTCCGCTTTTCCTGCCGCGCTCCCGACACCAGCAGCGCCACCGCGCCCGCCATGTGGGGCGATGCCATGCTCGTCCCGCTCTTGATCTCCGAGCCGGCGTCCCAGCGGGGAACCGTCGAATACGCGAGCCCCGGCGCCAGCAGGTCCGGCTTGGCGACCTCGCCGCCGCGCGAGCTGAAGAACGCGGTCACGTCGCCGGCGACCCCGCCCGAGAACGCCGGCGGATATGTCGCCCCGACCGTGATCACTCGGTTCGCCGTGGCGGGAAAGCCCATCGTCGAGATCCCCGGGCCGTCGTTGCCCGCGCTCGTGACGAACGTGACGTCGGGATTCGCGGCGAGCGCGGAATCGAGCACCGCGTCGATCCGAGCCGTCCCCTCTTTCTCGTTGCCGACGCCGAAGCTCATGTTGAGCACGAGCGGGAGGCCGCGCTTCTTCGCAAACTCGATCGCATATGCCAGCGCGCGCCGCATGGTCCCCGTCATCGAGATGCCGCCGTACGCGTTGTTCGCGATCTTAAGACCGATCAGCTGAGCCCCGGGCGCGACCCCGTCGAACCCCTGCACGCCGTACATCGAATACCCCGACGCGATCCCCGAGACGTGCGAGCCGTGGCCGCTCGTGTCGAAGAAGATATCGAGCGTCGGCGCACCGGCTTCCTCCCCGAAGTTCGCCGCGGCGTGGAGCGGGCTCGCCCGCCCGCCGGTTGACCAGCCGAACGTCTCCCGCGCGACCAGGAAGTCGTGAATCCCCTTCTCGTCCTCGAGGCTCCCGTCGCCGTTCGTGTCGGCAAAGAGAATCCAGCCGTCCGACGCTTTGGTCACGACGATCGGCAGCTCGTCGGTGTTGTTGCCGTCCCAGTTGAGATCGGCCGCCGGAAGCTCGCCTAACGCGACTTCCCGAATCACCCCGGCGTAGTAGGGGCCGGCCGCGTTGAACCCGGCGACCCGCCGGAAACCGCGGAGGGTGGTCGCGCCCACCGTCACCTGGTCGCCTTTCGGTGTGACGACCGCGAGCGGAACCTTCCCTTCCCCCGAGAAGTCGCGGAGGTCGAGGATCTTGTGGCCTCCGGTCGGCGTCGAGCCGAGCCCGGGGATCGACGGATCGATGCCGCTGTCGAGAATCCCGATCAGCACACCGCGCCCGTCGTACGTCGGATGCGCCTGCCGGAACGCCCACACGCCGGTCGACGCGAGCGGCATGAGCCCGCGCCGGCTCGCCTCGCTCGGCGCGGGCTGCGGGCTCTTCTCCGGCGGCGGGGTCGGCACCGCGATCGGCGGCCGGTCGATCTTCACCGGATCCATCGTCGGCGGCACAACCGTCGTCACCGGCTTGGGCGCGCAGGCCGCGAGCAGCAGCCCGAGCACCGCGAGCCGGCCGCGCCGGTTAGGCATCGCGTGCATAGTCGATCGGCGGCAGGACGAACGGCCCGACGTGGGGGCCTGCGTAGTTCGCGGAGACTTCGAGCAGGAAGGCGAGCGTGGACCGAGTCTCTTCCGGAGCAATGATCGC
>JBDTOH010000147.1:0-11150 GCA_039933355.1 Gemmatimonadota bacterium
TTTGATGCTACAGCGATCCTAACGCTTCGATCGCCGCGAGCTTGACCTCGCGATCGCTGTCTTCGATCAGCGCCGCGATCGGCCCCGCGGCCCGCCCATCCTGAAGTTTACCCAGCGCCTCGATCGCGGCCCGCCGGACTCGGGACGAGCGGTCCTTGAGCCGCGCCACGACGGCGTCGAACGCGTCGTGGCGCTCCAGTTGCCCGAGCGCTTCGAGTGCCGCGACCCTGGTCTCCGGCTCTGGATCGGTGAGGAAGCGCGCCACCGCCGAAGCACCCCGCTTGTCCTCCAGCCGGGCGACCGACTCGATCGCCTCGCGGCGGACATCTCCGTCACGGTCTTCGAGCCGAGCGACCACGGCCGGAAGGGCCGCCCGGTCCTCGAGATTGCCTAACGCCCACACCGCGCTCCGCCGGACGCCGGCGTCCGCGTGGCCCGCGGCGCCGGTCAACGCCTCCCGGTACCGCCGGTCTTCGAGCGATCCGAGCGCCCACGCCGCCATCCGGGCAACGAACGGATCGGGGGCCTTGAGCGCCACCACCATGGCGGGCGCCGACTCGGCGTCCTCCGCGTGTCCGAGCCCAAGGAGGGCCGCCTCCCGCACGGCGGGTTCGGAGCTGCGCAGGGCCGCCCGCAACCGCTCGAGCGCCTCGTCGCGCCCGGCTCGGCCGAGCCAGAGCGCCGCGACCCGGCGGACACAAGCGTTAGGCGATCCGAGCGCCGCCCCCAATAGGGCGATGTCGCCGCCATCGAGCGGCGCGTCCTCCCACGCCGTGAGCAACCTCGCGGCGCGCGGGTCCCGGTCGTGGAGACCGTTCACCGATTCGCCCGCCGAGTGCCAGCCCCAGTTTCCTCCGGCCCGATCGGCCGCGAGCTCGCACACGACCGGCGGGCTCGTTTCGAGCGCACGCAACAGCTCGGCCGTGGCCGACGAGTCTCCCGCCTGAGGAATCCCGAGCAGGGCCGACATTGCAATGAACAGCATACATCCTCCCCGTTATCGCTCGCCGAGTGCCGCGGCCGCGCGCCTGCGTACGTTCGGGTCTTTTGCCTTGAGCGCCACGACGAGCACATCGATTGCGGCCCGGTCCCGGATCTCGCTCAGCGCCTCGATCGCCGCCTCGCGCACGTCCGAGCTCGGGTCCTCCAGCATCTTCTTGAGCGCGGGAACCGCCTGATTCGCCTGCAGCTCGCCGAGCGCGTGGGCGACCGACTGCCTGACATCGGCGTTCTCGTCGGCCGCGCGGTCCATGATGGCCGGCAGCGCGCTCGTGGCCTTGAGCTCGGTGAGGCCGCGAACTGCTTGCTGGCGCGTCTCAGCGTCGCGGTCCGAGAGCGACTTCATGAGCGCCGGTATGGCTCGATTGTCGTGGAATTCCACCAGAGCTTGGGCGACCTTGGCTCGGACCTCCGGAGAGGAATCGTCGAGCCGGCTCGCGAGCGCATCCGCGGCGCGCGGCTCCTTGTCGAAGTGTGAGAGCCCCTCGGCGGCGTGCTCGCGAACCTCGGCCGACTCGTCCCGGAGCGCGGCGATCAGCCCATCGATCGCGCGCGGATCCTCGAACGAAGCGAGCGCTTCGATTGCGTGCATCCGAACCTCTGTATCGGGATCCTTGAGCGCCTGGGCCAACGCGGGCACTGCGCGCCGGTCCTCCCGATTGCCGAGCGATTGGGCCGCCGCCCGGCGGACCTGGACGTCCTCGTCCTTGAGCGCTTCGATCAGCGCGGCAATGATCGCGGCGTGCGTTGTGTCCGCGACCTGGCGGATCACCTCGTGCTGGACCCTGGCAAGCGTCGAGCTGAGCTTTGTCAGCAACATCTTTTCCGACTTCGGTGTATTCGAAGTCTCGGACACGGTGGGTGCTTGGGGCCGGCGCACCACGACGGCGGGCGCGACCACCACGGTCGTCGCGAGCAGCCCGACGGCTCCGAGCAGCATCCAGGTCTTCTTCGGTCGTATCGTCATTCCGCGGTCCTCCAGCAAACGGTGAATCCGGGCCACCAGTTGCGATCGATGCTCGGCCATTCCGACGACCGGCAA
This sequence comes from Gemmatimonadota bacterium, assembly GCA_039933355.1. GTDB lineage: Bacteria > Gemmatimonadota > Gemmatimonadetes > Gemmatimonadales > GWC2-71-9 > SHZU01. The sequence goes on from JBDTOH010000147.1 coordinate 2,042, forward strand.
CGGCCGCCGCGCCGTGTCGATCCACTCCGCGACCCGGACCAAGCACCCCGCGAGGGGCCGCCCCGAGCCGGTTCGCTCCACGACCCAGTCGTCGCAGAGATACTCAGCTGCCTCCATCAACCTCCGGCGGCCGAATCGATTGAGCGGCTGAAAGAACGCGACGCATTCGAGGAGATTGAGCCCGCCGAGCCAGAGCGGGTCCCGCCGCGCGAGGTGCGCGACCTCGTGCGCGAGCAGCGCCTCGAGCTCTTCGACCGGTACGTCGAGCGCCACGGCCGGAAGGCAGATCTCGCGCGCGCCTAACGCCATCGGGCTCATGGTGCCGGACACCCTGGTGAGCTGGAGCGCACCGCCGAGGCCGGCCTCCCGCCCGAGGCGATTCGCGAGCGCGATGACCTCAGGGTGCGAGACCGGCTCACGAGGGCCTAGCTCGCGGGACAGACGTCGCCTCCGAGCGACGAGCCGGATGAGCAGCCCGGCCGCGGTGGCGGCCCAGAGCGCCACCGACATCAGTCGCCAGGGAAGAGCGGCCGGCGCCGCGCGACGGACGGAGACCGCGGCCGGTGCCGGTCGAGCAACCGCCTGGTCGACTCGCGACGGCGCCCGCACGCTGAGCGGTGCGACCTCCCGAATCGGCGCCACCGTTTGGACTCGGCTCACCGGGACCACCCCGCCGAGCGGGCGCCACGACAGCATTGTCTGCAGGCTCGCGGTCAGCAGGCCTCCGACCAGAGCAGCGCGCCAAAGCACGTCGCGAGCCGCCGGCGCCCTCACGACGGTGCGGTGAAGGAGCCAGGCGGCGATCAGCAGCGCCGAGCTGTGAATGGTGTACGTGGCAAGCCAGGCGAGGAGCATGGTCATCGGTGGGTCCCTCTCCCGTCTTTCGGATCCTTCCCGGTGGTCTCGAGCAACTTCTTCATGCGATCCAGGTCACCCGGCGTGACCTCGTGCGCGCTGACGAGATGACTGACCAGTGCCGTCGCGTCTCCCCCGAAGAGGCGCTCGGTCAGCTCGCTCACCATCGAGCGCCGGACATCCGGCTCACTCACCTTGGCGTGATACACGAACTGGCGGGAGCGGGACGTGTGGCGAACGATTCCGCGCTTTTCGAGCCGCGAAAGAATCGTAGCGACCGTGGTGACGGCAAGGTCTCGTTCGGGCTGTAGCTGTTCGCTGATCTCAGCGACGGAGGCGGGGCCGCGTCGCCAGAGGACGCGGAGGACATCGAGCTGGAGGTCGGTCAAGGCGAGCGGCTCGGACATGGTGCGCCTCTGGTTAGAACTACAGATGTAATACTACAGTTGTAGTTCAACTTCGTCAAGACCGAGGACCGAATGGGCCTGTGGCGCTGGCATACTATTCGCCTCTTTTACAGTCATGAAGTTTGACACTGAGAACCGTCGGAACGTGGCGGGCGGACGCCTGCGGTTTTTGGCATTGGGCCGGTCCCGTCTTGGACGTTTCCTGACCCTTGCCGCGTTCCCTCTATTCATCGGGTCCTGCGGCGCGTTCGCGCCGTCCGAGAGCGACCTGCCGGTCGGCTCGGTCCGGTTCGCCCCGCCCGCTCAATACGCGGAGTGGTTCGCGAAGACCGAAGCTTGCTCCGGGATCAGCGGAGACGCCCAAGCCATTGCTTGGTATGTCGTTCCGGGGGCCGAGACATTCGAGACGGAGGCGGGCCGGAAGGTCGGCATGTGGGAGCGAGATAAGAGCGGCGCGCGCATCGTCCTGGCTGGGAACTACGAGAATTCGGAGATGGCCGTCCGGCACGAGATGCTTCACCATCTGCTCGATCGAACCGGTCACCCGCCGGAGTATTTTGTGACCCGTTGTCACCTGACGTGGGAAACGTGGACCGGCCCGAATGCTGCACGCGCGCAGCTATCGGTAGACCATTGAGGCGGAACCGCCGCACCGGCTGTAGGCCGCTTCCTACGGCTTAACCACCCCCACCATCAGCACGACCTCGAAGTCCGATCCTTTGAGGCCCTTGAGCGTGTTCACTTCCGCATCGTTCCACCTAGCATCCGCCACCCCGCTCACATACCAATCGCTCCCGTTGTCCGCCACGATCATCCCGTACTTCTTGAGCGCCCGCAGGATGACCTGAGCGCTCGCCGGGAAGGGCGTGATATCGAAGTTTGCCCGAAGCCGGACCCGCATTCCCATCGGCGGGCGAAGACTGGAGACGTCCGAGCTGGCCCAGTGACGGGCCGGTGATAGGTATGCCTTCCGGCTTCTCGAGACCGTGAAGCGGAGCGCGTGCGGGATCTCTCCGGCGACCACCTCGTCATAGCGGACCAGTCCGGGCAAGATCGGAAGCCCGGCGGCATCGGCAGAGGTCCAGCCGGCCGGACGCAGCGCGTTCGAGCTCAGGTCGAAGACGGCGCCCGATCCCGCGTGCCAGGATCCGTCCGGATTCGGATAGGCCGCGAAGAGCTCGTAGAGCTTCCAGTTGTCGCGGTCGACGATCAGCACGTGCCGGTCGCCACCGGAGCCCGCACCGCCCTCGATCGGCGCGTTAGGCGGGATCGGGTAGGGGCCCGGGTCGCTCTCATCGAAGTAGTCGAACGTCACCGGTACCTTGAGCGTCGTGCCGGCGACAACCATATAGGGAATCCCGAACGGACCCCCGTTATAGCTGGCCCCGAAATCGGGATGGAATGATTTCGTCGGCCCGATCGTCGCGATGATCGCGCTGGAATTCGGATCGAGCGATGCCGTATCGACCGGCTGATTCCACGGATTGTCCGCCGGAAATAGCCGTCTCGGTGCCAGGGTCCCGTTGAGCCCAAGTCCCGCGGGTTGAGGAGGCGGTGGCGGCGGAGGCGGCGGAGGCGGCGCGACGACCGCCACGATCACCCGTGAGGTGTCGGCGGGGCCGCTCGCGTGCGAGCCGATCACCCGATAGGTCCCCGGCGCCGCCGGCGCCGAATAGAGACCCGCGACCGTAATCGACCCGGCCGAAGCGATCCAGCTCACGGTGACCGCGCCGCTCGTATTGTTGGAGTAGCGGCCGGTCGCGCTGAACTGGACCGTACCGTTAGGCGCCGCCGACCCGGTGTCCGGCGTTACAACCACCCGCACCAGAGTGGGAGCGGGCGGGAGTGCAATGGTGACCGTCGCCGAATCGCGGAAACGAACCGGCTGGCCGCTGTCCCCCGCTAGTTCGATCCGGGCAAGGACGAGGTACTGCCCGGGCACCGAGCCGGCCGTGTAGCGGCCCGACGAGGAGATCGAGCCACCGGTGGCTGAGAAGACGGGTTGCACGGCGTCGGTGGTGCTGTCACTCTTGTGGCCGAGCGCGCCGAACTGCGCCACCCCGCCAACCGCCAATGTCACCACAACGGGTCGGAGCTCGAGCGAGACGTAGTATGCCGGACCAGGCGGCGGTGGCGGTGGCGGTGGTGGTGGCGGTGGTGGTGGCGGTGGCGGTGGTGGTGGCGGAGGAGGCGGCGGCGCCGTCACCACGACGACGGCGGAGTCACGCAGCGCCTCAACCGCCCCCGAAGGGACATAGCTCGCAGTGATCGCGTACCGACCCGGCAGAGGACCAGCCTGATACCTCCCAGCCATGTCGATCGTTCCGCCGGTCGCTGTGAGCGATGCAATGACGGTCGTGTCGCCGCCTGTGGTCCAGTGCCCGACCGTCCCGAATGCGGTGTCGCTTCCGGCGGGCACCGACGCGCTGTCTGGGGCGATCGATAGGGTCGCGATTCGTCGCGCGGCGCGGGGCTCCGGGTCGAGGCCGCCGGACGCAAGCTGGTCACGGCAACCCAAGGCCGCGATCAACCAGATTCCGGAACAGCGCCGTCGAAGCGCGGTCATCATTCCCACAAACCTCGGTTATCAAGACCATGTGCACAAGCGCAAAATTCATACACCATTCAGTAATTCACAGGATGTCCTAGTTCTGTATGCATTACACAGCATGCAGTTAGGACACTACAATGCATTCAGATGTTGATAATAAAGTGAAAACTTATTGTCTAGTGTTGAGAAAAATGCGAGGGAATTGGTCGACCAATCCTGCGGTTTGCCCGCGCTTTCTAGACACTGAACCGACTCAGCCCTAAATTGACGCCGTCACACCAGAGCACTTCCCTCAAACCCGCCCGAGGCCACCTTTGCTGCGACCCGAGACCAAGGCCGCCCTCGCCGACATTTCTTTGGAGACGCCCTGGTCGCTGATCGAGCGTTTCTCGACTCTCAAGCGCGAGCACCCCGACGATGTCGCGGTCGCCGCCACCGAGATCGTCTCTCGCCTGAAGGCCCTCGGCGTCCCGGTGTCGGTGCATGAGCCGGATCTCTTTCTCTCCATTCCAGGGAAAGCCTCTGTGTCCGTCGGCGGACAGACCTTCCGCGCCAAGCCGATGGCGATGAGCCGACCCGCCAAAGGCCTCACCGCGCCCCTGCTCTACCTCCCGAACGCGACCGATCCGAGTCTCGAGGAGATGTTCGCCCGCCCGAGCGCCACCGAGCTCGACGATCAGGTCGCCGGCAGAATCGTCGTCACCGAGGGGTTTGGAATGCCCGGCAAGGTGAGCCGGTTCGAGGCGCTGGGAGCGTTAGGCATGATCGCCGTCAACCCGGGTGCGAATCCCCACTGGGGGATCTGCACGTCGATCTGGGGCACGCCGGACCTCTACGACCTGCCCCGCAAGCCGAAGTGCACCGTGGTCGCGGTCAACAATCCGGATGGTCGGGCGATCATCGAGGCCGCCAAGCGCGGCGCGCTCGCCACCCTCGATGCGGCGCTCGAGGAAGGGTGGTATCGCTCGCCCGTGCCGGTCGTCACGATCCCCGGGACGGAAGAGCCCGAGTCGTTCGTCCTGCTTCACGGACACTACGACTCGTGGGACGTGGGGGTTGGCGACAATGCCGTCGGCGACGCCACGATGCTCGAGATCGCCCGCGTGCTCTGGAACCATCGCGGGGCCCTCAAGCGGTCGATTCGAATCGCATGGTGGCCGGGGCATTCGACGGGACGGTACGCCGGGAGCACGTGGTTCGCGGACGCATTCGCCCAGGATCTCTACGAGCACTGCATCGCGCAGGTGAACTGCGACTCGCCCGGCTGCCGGTGGGCGACCGAGTACCTGGACATCTCCTGGTTCCCCGAGGCCGAGGACTTCGCGAAGGGGATCATCAAGAAGGTGGCGGGCAAGGAGGCCGAGGGAGGGCGGCCGTATCAGGCGGGGGACTATTCGTTCAACAACATCGGCCTCTCCGGCTATTTCATGCTTCTCTCGACGATGTCTCCCAGCGACCGCGAAGCGAAAGGCTACTATGCGGTCGGCGGTTGTGGCGGGAACATCGCCTGGCATACCGAGGACGATACGATGGCGATCGCGGACAAGAACGTCCTGCTCACCGACATGAAGATCTACCTCGCCGCGGTAGCCGAAGCCGCGAACGGGACGGTGGCGCCGTTCGACTTCCGCCGGACCGTGACCGACTTCGAGATGACGCTCAACCGGTATCAGGAGGCTGCCGGGACCGCCTTCTCCTTTGATGCGAGCCGAGCCGCGCTCGCTAGGCTCGAGAGCGCGCTCCAGCGCTTCGCGGTCCACGCGGCCGGCTTGGAGCGGGGCGGCGATGCTACGGACCCGCCCGTGCGCCGCGCCAACCACGCCATTCGGCGGCTCGCCCGGATCTTGGTACCCCTCAATTTCACGACCAAGCAGGCGTTCTATCACGACGAAGCGGAGACCATTCCACCGCTTCCCGACCTGGCGCCGGCGCTCGAGCTTCGCACCGCAACGCCGGGTCAGCGGGGCTTCATTCTCACCCACCTTACCCGCGGGCAGAACCGGCTCGTGGTGGGCCTCAACGCGGCCCACGAAGTCGTCGTCCAGGCGATGACATGACGCCGTGGAGGGCAACCCGGCGCGGCCTTCCGTGGTTGCTCTTTGCCGTGCAGTCCATCGCGTGTGGCAGGCCCGGGGTCGGAGGCGCGGGCGCCACGCTCCGGCTCGCGCTGATCAACGATCCGATCATGAATCCGGTCCTGGCTTCCGAGCTCGGCTCGATTCTGATCAACAAGGTGATTTTCCCCGGGCTCCTCCGGCCCGACTCGGCCGGCAAGCCGGCGCCCGACCTCGCCCTCTCGTGGGAGATCACACCGGACCAGAGACGGTATACGTTCCACCTGAGGCCTAACGTCGTGTGGCACGATGGGACGCCGTTTCGGGCCGAAGACGTCAAGTTCACCTTCGACCAGATTCTGGATCCCAAGTCCGGCTCGCTCTTGTGGTCCGACTTCTCGGTGATCGACCAGGTCGAGGTCGCGGACTCCCTCACCGTTCGGTTTGAGCTCAAGGCTCCGTTCGCCCCGTTCTTGACGCTCCTGGGCCACAACGCCGGCATCGCCCCGGCCCACGCGTTCACCGGCAGGGCGATGCTCGACGCAACGGACTTCAACCGGACGAAGCCGATCGGGACGGGGCCGTTTCAGGTGAGCTCCGCGGTAAGCGGAAGCTCGATCACACTGTCGGCCAATCCTCGCTACTACGGGCCGGCACCCAAGCTGGCGCGAGTCGTGTTCAAGATCGTCCCGAGCCAGAACGCGCAGGTAGCGCAGCTCCGAGCCGGCGAGCTCGACCTGGTGACGATCGAGCCGGGCCAGCTGGCCCAGCTCGCCGGCGACTCGAGCGTCAAAGTGAGCCAGGTGAGCGTTCCCCAGCACTACTACGTCGGCTTCAATCAGCAGCTGCCGCTGTTCAAGCCGGCCGTCCTCCGCCGAGCGTTAGGCATGGCCGTCGATCGGCAGGCGCTGATCGACGGCGTCCTCAAGGGCTCGGCCGACTTTCCGACCGGTACGATCCCACGCGCCTCCCAGGGCTTCTTCGCCGACGAGCTGCCGCCGCTCCAGTACGACACGACGAAGGCGCTCGCGCTTTTCGCCGAGGCGGGCTGGCGCCGGGGCTCCGGCGGCCGGCTCCAAAACGCGAAGGGTGAGCCGCTCCGGCTCACGCTGCTGGTCGACAAAGGCAACCCGACCCGGGAACAGGCCGCGGTGGCGATCCAACAGGACTTCAAGCGGGTGGGTGTCGACCTGACGATCCGCGCGATGGAGTTCGCGTCGATGGTGCGTGACTACATCCAGACCAAGCGGTACGAGGCCTATCTGATCTGGTGGAACACGCCCTCGGATCCGGACCAGTACGGCTACTACGGCACCGGTCAGGCGAACAACGACGTCTCATACAGCAACCGCCGGGCCGACAGCTTGCTCCGGGCCGGCCGCGCAACCAACGACGTGGCGGCTCGGAAGCGGGCGTACGCCGCGTTTCAGGCGCTCGAGCTCGAGGATCCGCCCGTGCTGGTGCTGTTCTATCCCCGGGAGATCCAGGCGCGATCGGCCCGGCTCCGCGGCGTGCCGCCGTTAGGCATTCGTGACGCGCTCCGCTGGGTGGAGCAGTTCGAGCTCGCGCCCGAGTAATGTTCCGGTTCCTGGTTCAGCGCGTGCTGTACGGAGCGCTCACCCTGTGGGTCGTGACGACCGCGACCTTCCTGCTGATCCAAGCGGCGCCCGGCGGCCCCGCCATCCTCGCGGACCCCAAGCTCGGCCCGGTCGAGCGCCATGCGATCGAGGTTCGGCTCGGTCTCGATCAACCGCTCGGGATTCGCTACCTCACTTGGCACCGAAACGTCGCCCGGGGTGACTTCGGCCGGAGCTTTCTCTATCAAACGCCCGCGATCGACACGATCCGCGGACGGCTCCCCAATACCGTCCTGCTCACCGGCCTCGCGCTCGTCGCGGCCCTTGGGTTCGCGATGCCGCTCGCGGTCGCCGTGGGGCGGCGGCCGGGCGGATGGCTCGACCGTTCCCTCGCCGCGATCAACTTCACGACGCTCGCGATCCCCGCCTTCTGGTTCGGGATCGTCCTGATCCTGCTTGTCGCAGCCCGCTGGCGGCTGCTGCCCGCTGGAGGCATGAGCACTCCGGGGCTCGAGGACGACATGGTAGATCGGCTTCGCCATCTCGTCCTGCCGGTCCTGGTCCTCGCGCTTCCGCTGGCGTCGGAGGTGTTTCGTTACGCTCGGAGCGGCGTGATCGCCGGGCGGCGCGCTCCCCATCTCACGCCCGCGCGGGCCCGCGGCCTCCGCGAACGGGGCGTCGAGTGGCGTCACGTGGTCCGTAACACGCTCGTGTCGCTGCTCACCGTGGTCGGTCTCCAGGTGCCGCTCCTCGTGGGCGGGGCCGCCGTCACGGAGACGGTGTTCTCGTGGCCGGGCATGGGCCGCCTGGGCGTGGAGGCGGCGTTAGGCCGCGACTACCCCATGGTCATGGCCATCACGGTGATCGTTGCCGTGACCGTCGTCGGGGCAAACCTGCTGATCGATCTGCTCTATGGGCTCGCGGACCCGAGGGTCCGCCTCGCATGAGCCGCGGCCGGATCGCGCTCGTGCTGCTGGTTGCGGTCGCGGCCTTCGCGGTACTCGGCCCTCTCGTCCGGCCGGTCGATCCGAACGCCGTCGACTTGGCTGCTACACTCGCAAGCCCAACCCCCGTCCATCCGCTCGGCACCGACGAGAGCGGACGCGACGTGCTCGCCCGGCTCATGGCCGGCGGCCGGATCTCGCTCGCGGTCGCGGTCGCGGCCGCGCTCCTCGCCCTCCTGGCCGGCACCCTGATCGGCGGGATTGCCGGCCTTCGGGGCGGGTTCGCCGACCGGCTTCTCACGCTGGTGGTGGACGCCGCACTCGCCATCCCGGTGTTCTTCATTCTGCTCGTCGTGCTGACCTTGTTCGCTCCGTCGGCGGCGACGCTGGCGGTTGCGATCGGCTTCACCTCCTGGATGTCGATCGCCCGGCTGGTCCGGGCCGAGGTCCTGGTGCTCCGCGAATCGGGCTACGTGGCGGCGGCGCGGGCGTTAGGCGCTTCGAGCTGGCGGGTCTTTCGGCACCACCTGTTCCGCCAGCTCGAGCCAACCCTGGGCGTCGCGGCAAGCCTCGCCGTCGCCCAGGCGGTTCTGACCGAGTCGGCCCTGTCGTTTCTCGGACTCGGAGTCCAACCGCCAAGCTCGAGCTGGGGCAACATGCTGACCGGCGCTGAGACCTCGCTCTCGACCACCCCGCTCCTCGCCGTCTACCCCGGGATTCT
>JBDTOH010000148.1:0-11136 GCA_039933355.1 Gemmatimonadota bacterium
CTGCCGGGCCGGCGCCGACCGGCTCTTGATCGACAACCAGACGCCTGAGACGGTCGGCGAATGGGCCAAGGCGGCGCGGAAACTGGTCCCCACCGTGGCGATTGAAGCCACCGGCGGGATCGTCCTGTCGAACGCGCGGTTGTACGCGGAGGCGGGCGCGGATTACATCTCGGTCGGCGCGCTGACGCATAGCGTGGTCGCGGCGAATATTGCACTCAGGCTGACGTAGGGGCCCAAGGCTCAGGGATTGGGGATTGAGGCTTAACCCGCCGCGCATTCCTGATTCCGATTCCCCCACACCCCTAGGCCCTAATCCCTAACACCTAAGCCCTATCTCCATGCCCGATATCTTACCCGCCGCGCACCAACCCGAGCTGCCGCTCGATCGGCTGATCCGTCCCGAACCACCGGGCTCGGACGCCATCGAGATGGACGTGCTGTTCGTCGGCGCCGGCCCGGCCGGCCTTGCCGGAGCGATCGAGCTGACGCGGCTCGCGCGCGAGGATCCCTCGGTCGGAGAGCTCAACATCGGGATCCTCGAAAAAGCCGGGAGCCTGGGGGAGCACAGCCTCTCCGGCGCGGTGGTGAACCCCCGGGTCTTCCGTGAGCTGTTCCCCGATCTCGCCGATGCCGACTTCCCCTTTCGGCAGCCCGTCGGCGGCGAAGCCGTCTACTTCATGACCGAGTCAAAAGCGCTCCGGATCCCGACGCCCCCGACGATGCAGAACCATGGGAACGTCGTCGGCTCGCTCGCGGAGATGGTCCGCTGGCTCGGCGAGAAGGCCGAAGCGGCCGGCGTGAACATCTTCACCGGCTTCCCGGCCGACGCGCTCCTGGTCGAAGGTCCTCGCGTGATCGGAGTTCGGACCGCGGCCTCGGGCCTCGACCGGGCGGCCCAGCCGACCGACGCGTACCAGCCGCCCACCGACCTCAGCGCCAAGGTCACCGTGCTGACCGAGGGCACGAGGGGAACGTTAGGCCAGGCCTGGCGGGAGTGGCAGGGAGTGACCTCGCCGAACCCCCAGCTGTTTGCGTTAGGCGTGAAGGAGGTCTGGGAGGTCCGTCGGCCGCTCGACCGGATCATTCACACGCTCGGCTGGCCGGTCCCCCGCGATGCCTTCGGTGGAACCTTCGTGTATCCCCTCGGCCCCAACCAGATCGCGCTCGGCGTGGTGGTCGGCCTCGATTGTCCCGACGCTTCGCTCGACGCCCACGTGCTCCTCCAGCGCTTCAAGCTCCACCCGCTGATCAAGCCGTATCTCGAGGGCGGCGAGCTGCTCGAGTGGGGCGCGAAGACGATTCCGGAAGGCGGCTTCTATGCGTTGCCGGCCCGCTACTCGGGGGACGGGATTCTCATGGCGGGGGACACGGTGGGATTCGTGGACGTGCCCTCGCTCAAGGGCGTTCACTACGCGATGCAGGCGGGCGTCTTCGCGGCCCGCGCCGCGTTCGCCGCGCTCAAGGCCGGCGACTCGTCCGCGGCGGTGCTCGGCGCCTACGATCGGATGGTCGGCGCGAGCTACATCGTGAGCGACATGCGGAAGACCCGAAACATGCGCCTCGCGTTCAAGAGCGGCTTCTACATGGGCGGGCTCAAGGCCGGCTTGATGACGCTCACCGGCGGTGCCTTCCCGGGCGGCATGATCCGGATGCACGCCGACGCGGACGCGCCCCGCACCGCGGCGAGCGAGGCGCGCTTCGTGCCCGACAATCGGCTCACGTTCAGCAAGGTCGACGCGGTGTTCAAATCCGGCAATGCGACCCGCGATACGATTCCTTCGCACCTGATCGTTGGGAAGGACGTCACCGGGGCGGTCGCGGACTTCTACAGCCATGTCTGCCCGGCAGGCGTCTACGAGCGGGTCGGTGATGAGCTGCGGGTCAACCCGCCAAACTGCGTCGACTGCAAGGCGACCGATGTGCTCGGTCCGCGATGGACGCCGCGCGAGGGTGGCAGCGGGCCGAAGTATCGGTTGATGTGAGCCACCCTTTCGCGATGCCGGGTCGAGGCACATCCCGCGGCTGGGTCGATTCGATCCGGGCGATCTGGGAGCCACCGGACGAGTTCTCGGTCGATGCCGGCAAAGGCGCCGAGCTGATGATCGCCAAGGTCCGGCTCGGGCTGACCCTGCTGCTCTTGCTCGTGCCGATGTTCAATCTTGCGCTCGCGCCCAAAGAGGAGCGGGGGCAGCACGTCGCCGGCTTTTTCATCACGCTCATCGCCGTCCTCGTCGCGCTGCTGGTGTATCTGATCGTGGCTCAAGACCGGCGCCAGTCGTGGCTGCCCATGGCGACGAGCCTGATCGATATCTCCCTGATCAGCTTCGCCCTCGTCGTGTTCGCGTTCATCGGAGATCCGTTCCAGGTCGTCAACAGCAAGATCACGTTCGAGACGTATTTCCTGGCGCTCGCCGCAACCTGCCTGCGCTACGACGCGCGAATCGCGTTCGTGGGCGGGCTGATGACGATCGTCCAATACCTCGGCATCGTGATCTACGTCGTCAGGACCTTCGACCTCGATAATCCGCTCACTCCCCTTTCGGTGTACGGAAGGCTGCAGTGGAGCGACCAGATCTCGCGGATCATCCTGCTCTCGGCGCTGACCGTTCTCAACGTCGCCATCGTTCGCGGGCTCCAGAAGCAACGGACGCTCTCGAGCAGCGACCGGCTCACCAACCTGTTCAACCGAGGCTACTTCGACGACTTCCTGAGCTCCGAAGTGGCTCGCGCGCGCCGATACGGACGGCCGTTCTCGGTCGCGATGATCGACGTCGACCACTTCAAGCCTTTCAACGACCGCTACGGGCATGTGGCCGGCGACGCGGCCCTCCGTTCGATCGCGGGGACGATCAAGCGCGCGGTCCGCCGGAGCGACGTGGTCGCGCGATATGGCGGCGAGGAGTTCGTGGTGATCTTCCGCGAGTCGAACGGAGAGGGCGCGACCGAGCGGCTCGAGACCATCCGCCGCGCGGTCGAGGCGGAGCTGATCAAGCTTCCCCGCCGAGACGAGCACGTCCGCGTGACGGTGAGCGGGGGACTGGCGAGCTGGCCATGGGACGGCATCGAGCAGGAGGATCTCCTGACTCGGGCGGACATCCGGCTCTTCGAGGCAAAAGCCGGCGGGCGGAACCGAGTCGTGGGACCAATGATCGCACCGCTGGGGGAGGAATCGGGCTCGAGGGAGGGACTGGGCGAGGGCCTAGGGATTGGGACTAGGGATTGGGACTAGGGACTATGGACTAGGTCCTAGGACCCTAGAGATTCTGCTCCGGACGGAACGCCTTGCCGCCTTGCCGCCTTGCCGCCTTGTTCACCCTGGCTGAAAATCCGTAACCGCATACGCGATCTCGTCGTCTACCGCTTTCGGGTTCCAGTCGATCGAGATCGACTCGGGATATCCGTACGTCCGGTTGTATCTGACGGTGAGGCTGTGGGCATGTTGTTGGATCGCGGCTTCGACGGTCGTGAAGAGGCCCTCGACGTCCTGATACGGTCCTGAGAATGGGACGGGAAGCTGCTGGCCGGTTGCCGGATCCACCATGCTCACGACGGCCCCGTTCTGGATGTGGACGTCGATCTTCCAGGGGCCGAGACATTCGCACGACTTGCTCACCGTGATGACGTAGGTGCTGATGTGCTGGGAGGCCCAGCGCTGCCGAGCGCCTATGAGATCGTCGCTGGGATCGGTGGAGCAGGCAGGACCAGCCAGGAGCACGCCCGCCAGAAGCGTCCGGGAAGTCGCATTCAACATCTCAGGTTCCGGTGCGGAAATGGGTGACCGCGTAGGCGACCTCGTCGTCGGCGGCATTCTTGATCCAATCGATCGACACTTGCTCGGGATAGCCGTGGTCCCGGTTGTACGTGACCGTCAGACTGGCCGCCGGTTGTTGGATCGCCGTCGCAACCGTCGCGAAGAGGCCCTCGACGTCCAAGTATGGAGGCGACAACGGGACGGGGAGCTGCGCACCGGTGGCCGGGTCTACTATCGACCGGATCGTGCCGTTCTCGACGTGGATTTCAGTTTCGGAGGGACCACCGCAGAAGCAGCTCCGGCGAACCGTGATGACGTAGGTGTCGATGTGCTGGGAGCTCCACCGCTGTCGAGCCCCCTCGAGATCGTCGCTCGGACCCGTGGAGCAGGCGGTCAAAAGCAGGGCCGCGAGCAGGGCGTTCGAAAGCGGGTTCATGGTGCGTCGATGGGGCAGCCGGCCGTCCTCCGAGAAAATGATCGGGTCCGAAGGCGCGTGCTCCCCTGAGCATGGAACGGATACTCGGCGCCGGACACGACTTCTTCCAAGGAAACCACCCCATCCCTGCCGACGTCACATCGTCCGCCTCAGACCTATAGGCTCACTACGACGCGATCTCGGAGCTGGGCTTTCCTGGGGGCGGCCAGCCGCGGGTTCTCCGGCACCGTCGAGGTAGCAGCGTCAGGTGCCCGAACCCCGGGCCTCTGGAGCGTGCCGGCCTGGAAGGCCAACTGAATCCGGTCGACCTCTTCCACGGTCAGCCCGTGTCCTCTGGCCCATGACGCCAGCTCGGCGTAATCGGCCAGGTTGCGGGCCAAAGCGCCGCTCCGGGCCTCTACGAGCCGGTTCACGAGCCCGGCACGGCCGGTTTCAACCAGCAGGAAAGCCACGGCGCTGAGGGTGCCATCTGCGTCTCTGAAATACGCGACCCGTTGATCGGGAAGCGCGTCGACCTTGGGGAATTGGGCCCGCTCGCGGTAGCGCTCGAGCAACGCCAGGATGTGGGCCCGATTGGCTTGCTGCGCCGTCGTGAGCCTGCTGACGTCCCGCTGGCGGAGGCCCTCTTCGGCGGCGAGGAGGTCTGCTTGTACTCGCTGAACTTCCGACTGCGGGGCCAGGGCTGCCTTGGCGGACTGCTCGGCGACCCGCGGCGCGGGAACGAGCCGATATGTCGCGAGGGCCACCGCCGCGCTCACCGCAAGGATCCGAACGGTACTGACGAGGTCGTTCATAGTCGTTCCAGCCTGCTGAGAGAAGCTAGCCTACCAAGCCTCGGTCACAATCCCAAGACGCCAGTCCCGCCCTGCGTCTCAACCTCGTCATCAAACGATCGTGCTCGCCCGGGGTCCTCTCGACCCAACATCGACGCAGACGGGCCGCCTTCAGGCGGCATCAGGTCGTTGCGTGACGACGAGAACGTTTGATGTTTTCTGGGATCGTGGGCTCGGACTTCCCCTAGCCCACACATCCGCCGGAGCAGCGGTGATACGGAGGCCGATCGGCGTCCCGGCTGTTCCCTCCGTGGGGAACGGCTCAGCTTGAGCGGCGTGAGCGCGCCAGGAACCAATCGGTCGCAGCTAGACTACACAACGTCCAACGTACATCCGCACTGACTATCGCTACGACCAACCCATCACGAACTACGGTCCGCAAGTTCTGACATATGGGCCGATTCGTCAAGACCAAAGAAAGGGCGATGCCCAGCGCCGCGGCTTTTCGTGCGTCTGCACTCCCACGTTGATGGGATCGCAAAGCCAGGTAACGCCCGCAATCCCCAAGGCAACGGCCGTACCCGGCGCTGGAATTTCGCTTAGTGCTTTTGTCCCAACGACTTTCCAATCTTGCTCCCGTCCGGTTGTCGCGAATTGACACGCGGGAGTATAACTATCCCAGTGTCGGAATGACACCAGCGTTAGTCCTTAAGAATGATGGACTTAGGACCCTAGTCCCTAAGGCCTAGCTCCCGCCAAAGAACTCCCGGTGGAGCCGGCGAACCGCATCGGGACCGTCCTCGGCTTTGACGACGAACGTGACGTTGATCTCCGAAGCGCCCTGCGAGATCACCTCCATGTTCACGTCCCTGATCGCGGTGAAGAGGCGGCTCACGAAGCCCTTCGTCCCTCGAAGCCCCACCCCGACCACCGCCACGACCGCCCGATCCTCATAGACCGTCACCTCACCTAACGGAAGGAGATCGGTCACCACCGCCGCCAGCCGGGAGACGTCCTCGATCGTGAGCGACAGGTTGACCTCGCTCGTGGCGAGGACGTCGACAGCGACCTCGTGGCGCTCGAACACCTCGAAGACAGCCCGAAGAAACCCGAACGAGCCGACCCGGCGGGGCGTTCGGATATTGAGGACCGCGATCCCGGGCTTCCACGCGATGCTCCGCACCGGCCAGCCGGTCTGCGGGTTTTGGCTCCCGTCCCGTTTCACGAGCGTGCCGGAGCGCTCGGGGGCGAAGGAATTGAGGATCGCGAACGGGATTCCCGCCGCCGCGAGCGGGAGTTGGGTGAAGGGGTGAATCACCTTGGCGCCGAAGGTCGCGAGCTCGGCGGCTTCGTCGTAGGTAGCCTGCGGGAGGGTGCGCGCGTTGGGCACCACCCGCGGATCGGCAGTCATCAGGCCGTCCACGTCGGTCCAGATCTCGACCCGCTCGACCACGAGCGCCGCACCGAGGAGCGAAGCAGTGAAGTCCGACCCGCCGCGGCCCAACGTTGTTACCCGGCCGTCCCGGGTCGATCCGATGAACCCCTGAGTCACCGGTACGGTACCGGCCTCGACCAGCGGCCCGAAGACCGCGGGGGCTCGGGCCCTGAGTAGCGTGGTATCGGGGGTCGCGCGGCCAAAGCGATCATCGGTCTCGAGCACCGGTCGAACGTCCACCCACTCGGCTCTGATTCCACCGTGGTCGAGTGCGGCTGTGACGAGACGAGAGCTCCACAGCTCGCCCCATGCGGCCGTCGTATCTCGAAGGGCCGCGGGATCGTCCGGGGCTCGCTCGAGCTGGAGTCGAGCGGCTTCGCGATCGGCGACCAATGCCGCGAGCGAGGAAACTGGGAGCCCGAGCTCGTGAGCCATGGCATGGTGGCGCGCGATGACCTCGTCGACGATGGCCAGCGCCGCCCGGGAGGTTCCCTCGCACGCCGTGCCGGCGGCGGCGAGCAGGCGATTGGTGGTACCGCTCAGAGCCGAGACTACCACGACGGGCCGCTCGGCGAGCCGGCTCCGGACGATCTCCACGAGCCGGCGAATCGCGGCGGCGTCCCCGACCGACGTGCCGCCGAATTTGCAGACGATCATCGGCTCACGATTCCTTGGGCCACGAGGAGCTCGGCGTTCTGGATTGCCGCCCCGGCCGCGCCCCGTACGGTGTTGTGGGAGAGCAGCACGAACCGAAGGTCGAACACCGGGCACGGCCTAACCCGCCCGACGGTCACCGTCATCCCCCTGCCCCGCTCGATGTCCAGACGGGGCTGCGGGCGGTCGGGCCGCTCGTCGACCGCGACGATCTCCTTCGGAGTGGACGGGAGCTCCCGCGCTTCGGCCCGGCCGGTCCAGGCACGCCACACCGCCGCTGCCTGCTCGGGAGTAACCCGCTCTCCCAGGGCGACGGAGACCGTCTCGGTGTGGCCGTCGATCACCGGGACCCGGTTGGTGTGCGCGCTGACCGCGATGGGGGCGTCCGCCACGAAGTCGCCGAGCGTGCCGAGGATCTTCCGCGTCTCCGCCTCGACCTTCTCCTCCTCGTGCGAGATGAACGGGATCACATTGCCGAGGATGTCGAGGCTGGGAACGCCGGGGTAGCCGGAGCCGGAGATCGCCTGCATCGTCGAGACGACGAGCTTGGTGACGCCGAAGGCCTGGTGGAGCGGCGCCAGCGCGAGCACGAGACCGATCGTGGTGCAATTGGGGTTCGCCACGACGGCGCCGGTCCATCTCTCGGTGGCTCGTTGCTTCGCGAGGAGCCCGAGGTGGTCGGCGTTGATCTCCGGCACGACCAGCGGCACGAGCGGGTGCATCCGGTGATGGCTCGCGTTGGTGACGACGAATTTCCCGGCCGCCGCGAACGCCCGCTCGACCGTTCCCGCGACCGAGTTGTCGAGCGCCGAGAATGCGATCGTCCCCTCGAGCGGCACGGCGCAGGGCCGGATCACGAGATCGGCGAGGTGCGCCGGGATCGGCACCGGCTCCCGCCAGCGAACCACGTCGCCGTAGCGCTTGCCGGCACTGTGCTCGGACGCGGCGAGCGCGACCACCTCGAACCAGGGATGGCCGTCGAGGAGTCGAACGAACTTCTGGCCGACCGTACCGGTGGCGCCAAGAATGGAAACGGGAATCCGGGTCATCGGGCACCTGTGATCAAGTCGGTGGTTAATCGCACGTAGCAATCGACGCCGTCGCGGAGGTCCTGCTTGCGGACCCGCTCGTGAGCGGTGTGGGCGACCCGGATCGTGCCCGGGCCCATCTGGTATCCGGTTCCCCACGCGCGAAGGTGCGGCAGGTCGGATGCATAGCTCACGGTGGTCACGTCCCAGCCGGGCAGGGCCGGCGACTTGTGGAACGGCGTGTCGAACCCGACGTCCGCCTTGACGTTAGGCGCGAGCGCGGCCCGGATCGCCCGGTCCAGCTCGGCGGTCGGGGCCACGGTCCGGAACATCAGATCGGCCATGGCGTGCGGGGGGATGACGTTGGTGGCCACTCCGCCTTGAATCCGGCCGATGTTGAGCGTCGTTGGACCGAGCAGAGGATCGACCGGAAGCGGAAGAGCGCGGATCCGCGCGAGCGTGTCGAGCAGCGCTTCCGTCGCGGA
Source organism: Gemmatimonadota bacterium (assembly GCA_039933355.1). Lineage (GTDB taxonomy): Bacteria > Gemmatimonadota > Gemmatimonadetes > Gemmatimonadales > GWC2-71-9 > SHZU01. Next base: position 8,563 of record JBDTOH010000148.1, read on the forward strand.
GACACCCTCCTCTGGGTACGCCGAATGGGCGGCGACACCCGAGGCGTTCAAGATGTAGTGGAGGGCGCCCTTCTGGCCGATGCAGAGTCGGTTCTCGGTCGGCTCCCCGTTGATGAGGAACCGCCCCTTCGGGCCGAGCTCGGTGGCGGCCTTGGCGCCGTCGGAGCCGACCTCCTCGCCCACGGTGAAGAGCAAGGCCACGCGCCGCTCGCCGAGATCGCGGAGACGGACCGCGGCGCTCACCATCGCCGCCGCGATGCCCTTGGCGTCCTGCACGCCGCGGCCGTAGAGCCACTCGTCGTCTTCCCGCAGCTCGAGGTGCGGCGGCACGACGTCGAGATGGGTGCAAAGCACCACGGCCGGCTCGTCGAGCGTGGCGTAGAGGTTCTCGCGATTCGGAGTCACCCCTTGTCGGGTGACCGAGTACCCCAAGTCGGCGAGATGCGCGGCCATGAAGTCGACGACGGCGGCCTCCTCACCCGTAGGTGAGGGGATCTGGCACAGCGATTTAGTCAGCTCGATCGGGTCCATAAGCAAAAGCCCCGCGCACGGTGTCGTGCAGCGGGGCATGGTCAGGGTGAAACTCGACTTCGTGCTATCGTGACCGGTCCCCGCTGCGCGTGAGTCGCGTCGGCTTGTGCATCGTCTTACCCATCGTCGTGAGGGGTGCGGCAAGCGACTTCAGCGGCAGGGAGCGGATCGACATGGGCCGCAAAGTAACGACGCACCGTTCCCTTCCTCAAGACGCCGGATGCTCCGCCGCCCCGGCCGCGCCCGCCGGAGCTTGAGGACCGAAAGCAGGATTCCCGTGAGCAGGATTCCCACGATCGCGACGAGCGACAGCAGGATCGGGATGTGAAACCAGCCGCTCAGCACCATCTTGGCGCCGACGAAGATCAGGATGATCGCCACCGCCGGCTTCAAGTAGTGGAACTTTTCGATCCCCGCGGCGAGCACGAAGTAGAGCGCCCGGAGCCCCAGGATCGCGAAGATGTTCGAGCTGTACACGATGAACGGATCGCGGGTGATCGCAAAGATTGCCGGAATGCTGTCGATCGCGAAGACGAGGTCGCTCCATTCCACGACGAGCAACACGAGCAGAAGCGGCGTTGCAGTCCAGCGGCCCTTGGCTCGGACGTGAAAATGGTCGGCGTCGTACGTGGTCGTGAACGGAATGATCCGGCGGGCGAGCTTGACGATCGGATTGTGCTCCGGCTCGATCTTGATCTCACCCATCCCGAACATGCGGACGCCGGTGACGAGCAGGATGCCGCCGAACACATAGACGATCCAGTTGAACTTGTAGAGCAGCACGGTGCCGAGACCGATCATGACGCCCCGCATCACGATCGCGCCCATGATCCCCCACTTGAGCACCCTCGGCTGGAGCTCGGCGGGGACCGCGAAGTACTGGAAGATGAGGAGGAAGACGAACAGGTTGTCGACGCTGAGGGACAGCTCGATCAGGTAGCCGGTGTAGTACTCCAGAGCATGGCCACCTCCCTCGCGCCACCAGAGAAAGCCGCCGAACAGCAGCGCCAGGACGACCATCCCGGCGCTCCAGGTCGTAGCCTCCCGAATCGTGAGGACGTGGGATTTGCGGTTGAGCACCAGCAGGTCGAGGGCCAGCAGGCCCCCGACCAGCACGGTGAAGCCGATCCAGACGATCGGCGGATGGGCGGTCAACGTCCGCTCAACAAGGCGGCCACCCGCTCTTCAGTCGGAGGATGGGTGCTGAACAGCTTCATCATTCCGCCCCCGGTTGCCGCGAGCGGGTTAACCTGGGCCAATGCCGCGGCGGCCGGCGCCACCTGCATCGGGATCCGGTGCGCGAGCGCGTCGAGGTTTCTGAGCGCGTTGGCGAGGGGCTCCGGCCGGCCGACAATTTGCGCCCCGACCCGATCCGCCTCGAATTCCCGCTGCCGCGAGACGGCCATCTGGATGATCATCGCCGCCAGCGGCGCGAGCAGCGCGAGCGCGACCCCCGCCACCGGGTGCGGGTTGTCGTCGTCCCGGTTCCCGAACATCAAGAGGTAGGGAAGATATCCGATTGCTCCCGCGAAGCCCGCTGCCACGGTCGAGATGAGCATGTCGCGGTTCTTGATGTGGGCCAGCTCGTGGGCGATGACGGCCTCGACCTGATCCGCCGGAAGCCGGTCGAGCAGGCCCGTCGTCACCGCGACGACGGCGTGCGACGGATTCCGGCCCGTCGCGAACGCGTTAGGCTGCTCCTGGTCCGTGATGGCGAGGGTCGGCATCGGCAGGCCGGCGCGCTGCCGGAGCCGGTCCACCATCCGGTAGAGATCCGGCGCGTCGTCCTTCCCGACGACCCGCGCGCCATACATCCGGAGCACCATCTTGTCCGAGAAGAAGTACATGATAAAGTTCATCGCGCTGCCCAGGCCGAGCGCCAGGATCAGCCCCTGGTTCCCGCCGAGCATCTGCCCGATGAAGAGAAAGAGGGCCATGAGGCCCGCCATCAGCATGAACGTACGAACGTTGTTGTGCATCGCATCCTCGACCAATATGAAAAAAAAGCGAGACCTTCGCCGCGCCTGGAACCCCCAGGCGCTT
>JBDTOH010000149.1:0-11088 GCA_039933355.1 Gemmatimonadota bacterium
TTAAATAACGCGATCTTGAGATGCCCGATCTTCAGAGTCTCCAGATCGGTGTCCGGGCCGCGGTCCGTGACGAACGCGATCGTCTTTCCGTCTGGCGACCAGACCGGATGAAGGTCGGCGTACTTGTCGTTCGTGAGCCGGCGCAGATCGGTGCCGTCGGAGTTGACCGTGTAGAGGTCCGACTCGCCACCCGCTTGGCCCGAGAAGACGATCTTGCTTCCGTCCGGGCTGAACGAGGGCGTGGTCACCCCCGCGAGCGGCAGCCGGATGTTGCGGACTTCCTTGTTGCGGAAGGGATCGATGATGACGATGTCGTCCTTGCCGTCGCGCTTGGCGGCGAAGACGATGTACTTGCCGTCTTCGGACCAGCTACTCGACGACGTGATGAATCGGAAGGTCTCGTAGTTGCTGCTGATCGACGACTTGAGCAACTGCTTGATCGTCTTGCCGGTGGTTCCGTCGGCCATGAAGAAGTCGTACGCCAGGCCGTCGCGGTCGCTCAGGAACACGATTTTCGACCCGTCCGGCGAGAGCGCCGGCGCCAGGTGCTCGTACCCTCCGGAATGCTCCTTGGTGACGAGCGGCTGCGCGGTGGCGCGGGCTTTGACCCGGTTGCCGATCTCCGGGAGATACTGTTTTTGGACGGCGTCCGCCCACTGAGCGATCAACTGCTCGTACGTGATGCCGAGCACCCGCCGAAGCGACATGATCAGCCCACCGCCGGACGCGCCTTTCGTGATCGCGCCGACCGCTTCGTCACCCCAGCGCTGGCCGATGTACGCGATGATCGCCTGGCCGAACTGATACGGAAAGACTCGATCGAGATTCCCCGCGTTGGGGAGCTTGCCCTCGATCGCCGCGTCGCGGAGCCACATCGAGGTCTTCGTGTCCACCGGGCCGAGCGAGAAGTATTCGGCCATGCCTTCCGACCACCAGCCGGGCGGGTTGGCGCTGATGATCCCTTGAACGCCTCCCGGGCCCCTGCCGCGCGACCAGATATCGAACTGGAACTGGTGGACCATCTCGTGCTGAAGGACGTGGGCAAGATCTTCGTAGTCGCCGGTCGCGGGGAACGTGTTCCGGTGGCGGAGCAGGTCGGTGAAGCCCTGAGTCGGCTCGTCCACCCCGCCGCCACCCAAGTTGGTCTCCTGGAATTCGGCGTGCGACGCATAAAGGATGATCGCCTTCCTGTCCTCGAAGTTGTGATCGAGGACCCGGGAAAGGCGGACATAGGATCGCTCAGCCAACCGGGCAACGTCGAGCGCGATGGCGCGCTCGCGCTCGTAGTAATAGAGGTCGAAGTGCTCGGTCTGGACGATTTTGAAGTCGAACCTGCTGTACTGAACCCGGTTACGGCCAAAGTACTGCGCATGCAGGACGGTCGGTGCCAGCGCAAGCGCGAGCGCCGCCAGGCCGAGGCGTCGGATCATGGGGCCTTCCTTTGCGGGGGCGAGTCCACCGGATAGCTCGGGGCATCGCCCCAGAGTCGCTCGAGCTGGTAGAACGCGCGAGTCTCAGGGTGAAACAGGTGAATCACGAAATCCACATAGTCTAGCAAGACCCAGCGCCCGGTGGTCACACCCTCGATGTGGTGTGGGTGAATCCCTTGCTCGGCCAGCCGACCGATGATCCCGTCCGCCAGCCCGCGGACGTGTGCGTCCGAGGTGCCGGAGGCGATCAGGAAATAATCGGTGGCGTCGGTCAGTCCTCGCAAGTCGAGCACGACCATCTGGTGAGCTTTGCGGTCGTCGGCCGCCGCCGTGGCGTGGCGGAGGGCGTCGGGCAGCGCGATCGGCTTGCCGGCCGGTCGGGCGTTAGGTGTCGGAGCGGATTGGCGTGCCATCCTCGACCTGATGGAAGATTGCTCCGGCGCCGATGCCGGCGTCGGTTCCCAGGACTCCAGCGGCCACAGCGACGAAGCGGTCACGCGGACGGGACGGCGCCACGACCGGGGCGCCGTCCCGATCGGCCAAGTGCGCGGCGTCGGCATGAACCAGCCCAGATCGGAGCGGCTTCGGTCGAGGGGCAAGTAGTCGTTCGACGTGGGCCAGCATCCGGGCGATGACGAGCTCTCGACGTCGGACGCGACCCACCGGAATGACCTTCCCGTCGTGGTGGAACGGCAGGATTCGCTCGACATCAAGCATCCCTGCCAACCGCGGCGCGCTCCGAGATAACCGTCCGGAGCTGAGAAGGTTTTCATCGATGTCCACCGGCTGAAGCGGTCCAGATTGGTCGCGAACTCGTACAAGCCCCGTGACAATCTGCGGACCGCGCCACCCTGACTGCGCCTGCTCAGCACCGTGCGGTGCGAGGAGCCCGAGTCCGAGTGGCGCGGCGCGGCCGTCGGTCGGATGGACGCCTTGTGGACGGGCAGCTTTCACAGCCGCTGGCGCGGCGTGCAAAGCGCGGGACAATCCTACTCCTGAACCACCGTCACGCGGACCTCGGCCTGCACGTCGCTGTGGAGCCGAATCGGAACCGTGTGGGTGCCGACCTGCTTGATCGGATGGTCGAGCTCGATCTTCCGCTTGTCGACTTCGAGACCGATCGCCGAGAGCGCGCCGGCGATGTCTTGCGTTGTAATCGAGCCGAAGAGCCGATCGCCTTCACCCGCCTTCGCCTTGATGGTGACAGAGGCGCCGGAAAGCCGGGCCGCGAACGCGCTCGCTTCGAGCCGCTCGGCTTCGGCCTTGGTGTTGCGCGACTTCTGCTCGGCCTCGATCCGCTTCTTGTTCCCCTCGGTGGCTTCGTATGCCATGCCGCGCGGGAGCAGAAAGTTCCGGGCGTAGCCGGGCTTGACCCGCACCAGCGCGCCGGCCCGGCCTAACGACTTCACGTCTTCTCGCAGAATCACTTCCATCATGGTTTCGTTCCTCCCGTGAGCGCGGACGCGATCCGCGCCCGAATGTCCATCCAGGTATCGGCGAGCCCGATCATCACCAGCGTCGCGAGCACGAACGGGGCGAGCGGGACCGCCACCAACAGGGCCAACACCTTGAGCGGCCCGGGCCAGAGCGCCGCCAGCGTAGCCAGGACGGCGAGACCGCGGGCGGCATACAACACCATCCAGATCACCAGCAGGTCGAGCACCGCGTGCGCGGCCGGTTCTGGAAGGGGGAACAGGACCAGCCCGAGGGTAATGATAGCGCCCCAGACGAGATGGTCGTTGAAGCGAAAATCCCGGAAGCGGCCCGCCGGATCGCCCAACGGTCGCTGTGCGATCCGATGGTACCAGATCCACGCCAAGATCAAGCCGGCCACTGTCTCGAGGACGATGATGGCGGCAAACACCCTCGCCACCTGGGGTGCCGTGTCGATACCCCACTGGAGGAAGTCTCGAACGTCGTTCGACGCTTCGCCGGTCGGCTGCCCGGCGAGCAGCTCCTGGTAGCTGCCGGCGAGCTGATCTTGAACCGCTTTCTCGAATCCACTCAGGGTCAGCCCCAAGCTCAGGCCCCAGATCACGATCGCAGCGGTTGCCACCAGGACGGCGAGCCCCGCCCGAGTAAAGACAGCCTTGCGGAGCCAGATCGAGAGCCCAACGAACGTACCTCCGGCGACTACACCCATCGCCCGAACGGTCCGCTCAACCAAGTCTCCATCGCCGCGGAACGCATACACGGATACGGCGAGTGAGAGCGCGATCCAGAACCACTCCCGCGCAGACGTGGGTCGCGACAACAGGAGCAGCAACGCGAGCGGACCCAACACCAGGTACGGGGCCTTGGTCAGCAGCACGAACCCCGCGATGACAAGGGCCGACCCAAGCCCTGGGCGACGCCCCTTGGTCGGGGGCGCCGCGAAATCCATCATCAGCCGGAGTAGCCCTTGATGTAAGGCAGCAGCGCGAGAAAGCGGGCCCGCTTGATCGCGATGCTGATCTGCCGCTGGTGCCGGGCCGACACGCCCGAAAGCCGCCGGGGAAGAATCTTGCCGCGCTCGGTCAAAAACCGGGTCAGGAGCTTCTCATCCTTGTAGTCGACGACGCGAATCCGGAGCTCGGCAATCGGGTCGCCCTTCTTCTGGCGGCTCATTCTTCGTCCTCCTCGGACTCGGGCTTCGCTGCGGCATAGATCGCCGGGGTGGAGGGCTCATCATTCAGGACGACGAGATGGCGGATCACGCCCTCGTCGAGCTTGATCGCCCGCTCGAACTCGGGAAGCGCCGTCGGCTCGGCATCGAAGTTCGCGATGACGTAGTAGCCGGTGTCGCGCTTCCGAATCGGATACGCGAGGGTTCGCTTGCCCCAGTGATTGAGCTTGGGTGGCTCGCCGCCCGGGATCTCCACGAGGGCGTGGAAGGTGGCGAGCTTCTTGTTGATCGCCTCTTCGTCCAGGGCAGGATCGAAGATGTAGACCAACTCGTATGGTTTGGCCATGACACCGTCCTTTGGTCATAAGTCGCCCCGGTCCTGGTGTCGGTCCCGGGGAGGAATTGGGAGCGCGGAATATAGAGGGGAGGGGGGGGATCGGGAACCGGGAACCGGGAACCTGAGCCCGCCCTGGCGGCAGTTCCCGGTCCCCCGTCCCCAGTCTCCGGTTCCCGCTTATTTTCCTCCATGCCCACGCTCCTTTCCATCCAGACCGGCAAACCCAGAACGGTTGGTAATCCCGCCGCCGAGGACGCGTTTCAGCGACCGTTTACCAGTGCGATCTGGAAGGAGCCGGTGGCCGGCCAGCTCTGGGCCAGCCGCGAAGGCCTCACCGGCGATCAGGTGGTTGACGCCAGGCACCACGGTGGGCGGCACCGGGCTCTCCTCATGTACTCCGCCGACCACTATCCCAAATGGCGAGCCGAGTGGGGAAGAAGGGACGTGGGGCCGGGCGGGTTTGGAGAGAATCTGACCGTTTCGACGCTGACCGAATCGCACGTCTGCGTCGGCGATCGGTACACGCTGGGCGAGGTCGAGGTCGAAGTCACGTCCCCCAGGGAGCCGTGTGGCACCCTGGCCCGGCGGTGGGGCGTTCGCGACCTGGTCGACGTGATCTATGCGAACCACCGATCCGGCTGGTATCTCCGCGTTCTCAAAGAGGGCTGGCTCGAGGCGGGGATTCCGGTTCGGCTGGTCGATCGACCCTATCCTCAATGGACCTTGACCCGGGCGGCAACGGTCAAGCTGCACCGGCACAAGGACCGAGCTGAAGCCAACCTGCTCGCGCAGTGTCCGGCGCTGATCCCGACTTGGCGCGAGAAGCTTGTACCCGTGCCGTGACAGGCAGCGACCAATGGCCCGCCCGAGTCTGATCGCCGCACCGTAAATCCCTGTCGCGTTGCGACCGATATTGTCGCCGCTGCGAATTCGATGCATACTTGCCCCGCTAGTCAGTCCCTGTGAGGCGCCCGTTGCGTCGTGGTCTCTCGTCCCACCTGTTGATACCGCGCTCGGGACGGCTCGCCGACCCCACCACGTTTGCGCGCCTGTGCCGAGCCCGAGACTATATCGCGGCCTCCTATCAACGGCGGACGGCGCTCGACGAGGTGGCGCGGGTCGCGGAGCTTTCGCCCTGGCACTTCAGCCGGCGTTTCGCCGAGGCCTTCGGCGAGACGCCGCACGAGTTTCTCACCAGGCTTCGGATCGAGCGGGCCAAGCGCCTGCTTCTCGAGCATGGCCACAGCGTCACTCGAATTTGCTTCGAAGTCGGCTACGAGAGTCTCGGCTCCTTCAGCAGCCGGTTCTTGTCGCTCACCGGCCAATCACCGATCGCGTTCCGGCGGGCGGCCCACCGCCTGTTTACTGGGTGCTCGTTCCAGTGGCCGCTCTACTACATCCCATCCTGTCATCGGCAGATGTTCCTGGGGACCGCCATCGAGCCCTGAGCATCGCAAGAATCGGGAAGCACTCCCGCCGGTTCCGCGCTAATCTGGGGTACCCTCAAGGAGATGGCCACCATGATTCAGCGACTTTCTCACGCGCAGGTCTATGTCCTCGATCAGGATGCCGCCCGCGAGTTCTACGTCGACAAGCTCGGGTTCGAAGTCAGGATGGACGCCCGGATGGACAACGGGTTTCGATGGCTCACGGTCGGGCCTAAGGGACAGCCCGACCTCCAGATCATTCTGATGAGCGTCGACAGCCCGATGATGAAGCCGGAGGTCGCCAGTGCGTTACGCGGTCTGCTGGAGCGGGGCGAGATGGGCGGCGGGGTGTTGCAGACCAGCGATTGCCGGAAGACCTACGAGGAGCTGCGGGCGAAAGGCGTCGAGTTCATGGGCCCGCCGAAGGACATGTTCTATGGTGTCGAGGCGATCCTCAAGGACAACTCCGGGAATTGGTTCAGCCTGACGGAGCCGAAGGGTCCGTGATCGAGTCGAAGCCCGCTCGGACCCGGGGAACGGAGAGACTGGGGGCGTGCTAGACGTTGAAGCGGAACAAGAGCACGTCCCCGTCCTGTACCACGTATTCCTTGCCTTCGGACCGCACCAAGCCCTGCTCCCGCGCGGGCTTCCAGCCGAGAACACGGACGAAGTCGTCGTACCCCACGGTCTCGGCTCGAATGAACCCCTTCTCGAAGTCGGTGTGGATGACTCCGGCGGCCGCGGGAGCTTTGTCGCCGCGGCGGATCGTCCACGCGCGAACCTCTTTCTCGCCGGCCGTGAAATAGCTGTGGAGACCGAGCAGGTGATAGGCGGCGCGGATCAGCCGGTTGAGCCCCGACTCGGAGATGCCTAACGAGTGGAGGAACTCGTCGCGGTCGGCCGGCTCGAGCTCGGCCAGCTCCATCTCGACCTGGGCCGAGAACGTCACCACCTCGGCGGTCTCGCCCGAATCCTGGACCGCGCGCTCCAGCTCGGCCACGTACCCGTTGCCGGTGGTGACGTCCGCCTCGGCGACGTTGGCCGCATAGAGAACCGGTTTGGCGGTCAGCAGGTTGAACTGCTGGAAGATGGGCGCCTCCTCCTCGGTGGGCACGACAGACCGCGCGAGCTTCCCCTCAGATAGCGCCTCTCGGAGCGCGGAGAGAAGCTTGGTCTCGAGCTTTGCCGTCGGGTCGCCCGACTTCGCGGCGCGGGCGGACTTGTCGAGCCGTTTCTCGACGGCCGCGAGATCGGCGAGGCCGAGCTCGATATTGATCACGTCGCGGTCCCGAACCGGATCGACCGACCCCATCACGTGCTGGATGTCGTCGTTGTCGAAGCAGCGAACCACGTGAACGATCGCGTCGACCTCACGAATGGTGCCGAGGAATTGATTGCCGAGCCCTTCGCCCTCGCTCGCGCCTTTGACGAGCCCGGCGATATCGACAAACTCCACCGTCGCCGGAAGGGTTTGCTTAGGGACGATGATCTCGGTGAGCCGGTCGAGCCGCGCGTCCGGCACCTGGACGACGCCGGTGTTCGGGTCGATGGTCGCGAACGGATAGTTGGCGACCAGCGCCTTGGCCGAAGTCAGGGCGTTGAAAAGCGTGGACTTCCCAACGTTGGGAAGCCCAACGATTCCGAGACGAAGCATCTGCTACCGGTGAATTCTCACGAACCATGGCGCTAAGACCAGCGCCACGACGCAGGTGACCTTGACGAGAATGCTGATTGCCGGACCTGAAGTGTCCTTGTACGGATCGCCCACGGTGTCGCCGACGACCGAGGCTTTATGCGGATCGGATCCCTTGCCGCCGAGGTTGCCGGCTTCGATGTACTTCTTTGCGTTGTCCCAGGCTCCGCCGGCGTTCGCCATCATGAGCGCGAGCAGCGCGCCGCAGACCGTCACGCCGGCCAACAGCCCGCCCAGCGCTTCGACGCCGAAGAACGTCCCGACCAGGAACGGCGCGAAAACGGCCGTGAGGCCCGGCATGAGCATCTCCCGCAGCGCGGCCTTGGTCGCGATGTCGACGCAGGTCGCGCTGTCCGGCTTGGCCGTGCCCTCCATCAGCCCGACGATCTCGCGGAACTGGCGCCGCACTTCGTGCACGACCGCCTGGGCAGCGCGCCCGACGGCGGTCATCGTCATCGCGGCAACCAGGAACGGCAGCATGCCGCCGAGGAAGAGCCCGATCACGACGCGCGGCTCGGTGAGGTTCAGGTTGAGCACCGTTCCCGGTGGACTCACCGCGCTCGCGTAGGCGGAGAACAACGCCACCGCCGTCAGCACGGCCGAGCCGATCGCGAAGCCTTTCCCGATGGCAGCCGTCGTGTTCCCGAGGGAGTCGAGCTCGTCGGTAATCGCCCGGACCTCCGCCCCCATGTGCCCCATCTGAGCAATCCCGCCGGCATTGTCGGCGATCGGTCCGTAGGCGTCCACCGTCATCGTCACGCCGACCGTGCCGAGCATCCCGACTGCCGCCAGCGCGATGCCGTACAGGCCGGCGCTCTGGTACGCCACCCAGATCGTTAGGCAGATGATGATGATCGGGATCGCGACCGACTGCTTGCCCACCGCCAGGCCCGCGATGATGTTGGTGCCGGGGCCGCTCTTCGAGGCTTCGGCGATGCCGCGAATCGGCGCGGCCGAGGTGTAATACTCCGTGATGAGGCCGATCAAGATCCCCGCGATGGTGCCCGCGACGACTGCCGGGAAGGGGGAGATCGAGGCGCTTCCGAGCGGCAGCATCTGGACGATCCAATAAGCGAGGGCCAGAAACACCGCCGCCGAAAACAATGCCACGAGCCGAAGCGCGATAGCGGGCGACCCCTTCGCCAATAGCCTGATCGCCAGGATTCCAAGGACCGAGGCGCCGAGGCCGGCGATCGCGAGCATGAGCGGCATCGCGACCGCGTTGAGCCGGGACGCTGCGGGGATCGCCGTTCCGATCGCGGCGAGCGCGATCGCCGCCACGATCGCATCGACGTAGCTCTCGAAGATGTCGGCGCCCATGCCGGCCACGTCGCCGACGTTGTCGCCCACGTTGTCGGCGATAGTGGCCGGGTTCCGCGGATCGTCCTCCGGAATTCCCGCTTCCACCTTACCGACGAGATCGGCTCCGACATCGGCGGCTTTGGTGAAGATGCCGCCGCCGACCCTGGCAAACAGCGCGATCGACGAGGCGCCCATCGCGAACCCGCTGACGATCTCGCTGAAAACGACCATCTGGTCGCCGGTGATGCTGGGGGCGTCGCTCAAGCGGAGCAGGACGTTGGTCAGGATGCCGAGGCCGAGGAGCCCGAGCGAGGCGACCGCGAGGCCCATCACCGATCCGCCGCTGAAGGCGAGGATCAGCGCACTGGCGCGCCCGGTGGTGCGGGCCGCCTCCGCCGTCCGAACGTTGGTCTTGGTGGCGGCCTTCATGCCGAGAAAGCCGGCGAAGACGGAGCAGACGCCTCCGAAGACGTACGCCCCCCCGATCCGCCAGCCGACCGTTAGGCCGAGCAGGATCGCAACCAGCACCAGGACCGGCAGGAGCACCATGTACTGGCGCTTGAGGAACGCCATCGCGCCTTCTTCGATCAAGGCACCGATCGCGCGGGTGGCCTCGGAGCCGGCCGGCTGCCGGACGATGTACCAATAGACCACGAGGGCGGCCAGAAGCCCGCCGATGCCGATGTACGGCGCGAGTTGGACGAGCGTCAGCATGCGGAACCGCGTTCTCCAACCAGAGTGTCAGGTGCGGTGGTATCGGACAGGAAGGACCAAGAGATGTTCCCAATCATGGCGCGTCAGGATCCGGTCGAAGGGTACGATTGAAGCGGTTCATCGCCTGGTCAATTCCATCAGCGAGCCAGACTTCCACGGCCTGGGCCATCGGTTCGAAACTGTCTCGCAGCTTGGTCAGCTCGTCTGCGCCAAACGGGTCGAGCACGTAGTCCGCCATGTCGTCACAGTCGAGCGGCAGCGGTCCTACGCCGATCCGGAGCCGCGCATAGTCCGGCGTCCGAAGCGTCCCTTCGATGCTCTTGAGCCCATTGTGCCCGCCGGCGGAACCGCGCGCGCGGAGCCGGAACCACCCGACCGGCAGGGCGATGTCGTCAACCAGAACCAGAAGATCCGTGACCGGGTTGAACACCGGGTCGGCCCGGAGCGACGTGAGCACGACGCCGCTCCGATTCATGTAAGTCTGCGGTTTGACCAGTTGGACGGGCGTACCAGCTGCCGAGCCCTGTGCCACCTGCCCAGCCCCATCCCGCCGAAAGCCGTCCAACTTCCACCGCTCGGCGAGATAGTCCGCCAAGAAGAACCCGGCATTGTGACGCGTCTCCGCGTATTCCTCGCCGGGATTCCCCAGTCCCACGATAGTTCGCAGGGCTCAGCTCTTGGCCGGAGCCTCGTCGTCCTCTGACGGCTTCGGCTTCCGGATGAGCTCCGGCTCGGTCGGGCTCGCGACGGCCTCTGCAGCCACCACCGGCGCTTCCTCGGCCTTGGCAGCGACGACCGTACAGAGCGTCACGCCCTCATCGGTGACGATGTCTACGCCTTCGAGCTTGAGGTCGCTGACGTGGAGCGACTGGCCCAGACCAAGTGCGCTGACATCGACTTCGATCTGATCCGGGATGTTCGCGGGCAGCACGCGGATCTGCAGCGTGTGCGACACCGCCTCGAAGACGCCGCCGGCGTTCTTGACGCCCTCGGCTGTTCCGACGAAGTGGATCGGCACCTCGATCGTGACCTTCTGGTCCGCGTGGACCTCATAGAGGTCGACGTGGAGGATCGTGCTCGGACGAACCGGGTCCCGCTGGATCTCGCGGATCAGCGTCTTGATCGGGGCCCGATCGTCGACGGTGAGGTCCACCAGAGTGGTCGAGGCACGGACCCTCGCGAGGAGCCGTTCGAGCGCGACCGCGTCGAGCGCCAGCGCCTCGGCGGCCCGGCCGCGGCCGTAGATAACCGCTGGAACTTTGCCCTCGCGGCGGAGACTGCGGGCAACGCCTTTGCCCGCGGTGGTGCGCCCAAGGGCGCTGAGACTCGCTTGCTGTGCCATTCGTTCAATTCCTTCGTGTCAATCGCCGAACAACGAGCTTACCGATTGATCGCTGTGAGTGTATCCGATCGCCTTCGACAACAATCCCGCGATCGAGAGGACCTGCAGTCTATCGAACCGCTTCGATTCTGGGATCGCGATGGTATTCGTCACCGCGACCTCCTTGGCCTGCGAGTTCACCAACCGCTCCACCGCGGGTCCGCTCGGATTGGGGGTTGGCGCCCGTCGCCGATTCCGA
>JBDTOH010000150.1:0-11043 GCA_039933355.1 Gemmatimonadota bacterium
GATACCAGGCGCTCAAGATCGACATTACCAAGCTCACCTTCGAAGCGGTGAAGGAGTTCGGGCTCGGCCAGAAGGATGCGATTCGGAGCCGGAACATGTGGACGTTAGGCCTCATGCTCTGGATGTTCGGCCGGGAGCGGTCGGCCACCATCGAATGGCTCGCCCGGAAGTTCGCGAAGAAGCCCGACATCGCGAAGGCCAACATCGCCTGCCTCAACGCCGGCCACGCCTTTGGCGAGACTGCCGAGCTCGGCGCCGAGGTGACGCCGGTGATGGTGGCGGCCGCCACCGTGAAGCCCGGCCTGTATCGGACGGTGACCGGGACCGACGCGCTCGCCTGGGGGATCGTGGCCGGCGCGAAGGCCGCCTCGCTCGAGCGGATCGTGATGTCGTCCTATCCGATCACGCCGTCGTCGCCGGTGCTGCACACGCTGGCGGGGCTCAAGCAGTTCGGCATCGTGACGTTCCAGGCCGAAGACGAGATCGCCGCGATGTGCGCCGCCATCGGCGCGGCATTCGGCGGCGCGCTCGGCGTCACGTCGAGCTCCGGGCCCGGGATCGCGCTCAAGACCGAGGCGATCGGGCTCGCGGTGATGGTCGAGCTTCCGGTGATCGTGATCAACAACCAGCGCGGCGGCCCGTCGACCGGGCTTCCGACCAAGACCGAGCAGTCGGATCTCTATCAGGCGGTCTACGGCCGCAATGGCGACACCCCGCTTCCGGTGATCTCGACCGCGACCCCGTCCGACTGCTTCGAGGTCGCGATCGAAGCCGTCAGGCTCGCGACCAAGTACATGACGCCGGTCATGCTGATGACCGACGGATACCTGGCGAACGCGTCCGAGCCCTGGATGCTCCCCGACCTCGCCGACGTCCGGCCCTTCCCGGTCAAGTTCAGGACCGACCCTACGGACTTCCACCCGTCGCTCCGGGACCCGGAAACGTTGGCGCGGGTGTGGCCCATTCCCGGGACGCCCGGCCTCGAGCACCGGGTCGGCGGAATCGAGAAGGATTACGACTCGGGGAACATCTCCTACGACGACGCAAACCATCAGAAGATGACCGACACCCGCGCGGCCAAGATCGCGAACATCGCGAACGACATCCCGCTCCAGCGGCCGGCGTTAGGCGAGGAGCGGGGTAAGCTCGCAGTGGTCGGCTGGGGCTCGACCTACGGCCCGATCTATCAGGCGGTCCGCGCCCTCCGGGCCGAAGGACACTCGGTGTCGCACATCCACATCCGGTATCTCAAGCCGTTCCCCAAGAATCTGGGCGAGCTCCTCAAGGGCTACGACCGGATCGTGGTGCCGGAGATGAACAACGGGCAGCTCGTCACCGTGCTCCGGAGCGAATTCCTCGTTCCGGCCGAGAAGCTGAGCAAGGTGACCGGCAAGCCCTTCAAGGTATCGGAGCTCATCACGAGCCTCCGCGCCCGATTGGAGCAGTGATCATGACCACCGTCTTGACTCCCCCGCCGGCGCTCAAGCCGGCCGACTTCGAATCAGACCAGGAAGTCCGCTGGTGCCCGGGCTGCGGCGACTACGCGATCTTGAAGGCGGTCCAGAAGACCATGGCCGAGATCGGTGCCGTGCCCGCGAACACCGTCTTCGTCTCCGGGATCGGCTGCTCGTCGCGGTTTCCCTACTACATGGCGACGTACGGGTTTCACACCATCCACGGCCGGGCGCCCGCGGTGGCGACCGGGCTCAAGCTCTCCAATCCGTCGCTCGACATCTGGATGGTGACAGGTGACGGCGACGGCCTGTCCATCGGCGGGAACCACCTGCTCCACGTGCTCCGCCGGAACGTGGATCTCCAGATCCTCCTGTTCAACAACGAGGTCTACGGCCTCACCAAAGGCCAGTACTCCCCGACCTCCCGGATCGGCACCAAGAGCCCGTCTACTCCGTTAGGCTCGCTCGACATGCCGGTGGTGCCCGCGCTCTTCGCTCTCGGCGCGGGGGCGCGGTTCGTGGCCCGGTCGGTGGACACGTCGATGGTGCATCTCGTGAGCATGCTGAAGCGGGCCCACGCCCATCGGGGCGCGTCGTTCCTCGAGATCTTCCAGAACTGCGTCGTCTACAACGACGGGGTGTTCGACGAGTTCACGGATAAGAGCGTGGCACCGGAGCGGCAGCTCCTCGCCGAGCACGGGAAGCCGCTCGTCTGGGGCAAGGAGAAGAAGCGAGGCCTCCGGCTCAAGCCCAATTCATTGGAGCTCGAGCAGGTGACGATCGGCGAGAACGGAATCAGCGAGAGCGACGTGCTCGTCCACGACGAGAAGAACCGGGCGCTCGCGTCGCTGCTCGGCGGGCTCCAGCCGCCGAATTTCCCCGAGGTGTTAGGCGTTCTCTACTGCGATCCCGCGCCGACGTATGACGCCGTCGTGCACGACCAGGTCAAAGCGGCGCAGGCGGCGACCAAGGCGGACTTGAGCGCGGTGATGCGAAGCGGGAGGACGTGGACTGTGGCCGGCTAGACGGAGGCGTCGTCCCGTGCACGGCGAGCGGCGCCACCAAAAGGCTAGCTCATGACCGAGGTCGGCACGGGCGTCGGTCCGGGTCGAAGCGGCCGGGCTCGGACTGATGGGGCTGCTGATCGTGTTCACATTGTCGGGCGCCGCCTCGCGGTTCGACAATCGGAGAAAACTCATCGTCGATACTTCGAGCGCCATGGAGGCCGCCTCTGCGCGGCTCGGTCACCTCGCCGCGGACGGCCGACCGGACCTCCAGACCCGATTCCAGCAGTACATGAACCCGACGAGACATAGAGTCGTGTAGGCTCTATCCCTTCTCGCGAGCGCGAAACCTGGTTTTCCGATACATCGTACGACACAACGCACGATACACCAGTTGACCGAATAGATGCCGAATCGTATGATTCTGGACTCCACTTCCGGCCGATTCCGGTGCCCCATGAAAATGCAGGAGTCGATTCGATGACCGGCGCCCGACCCGATCTGGCCCGACTCCGGATCGATCGCGATAGCCCGCCTGACCGACAGCGGCGCGCCCTGGGTTGGGTCGTGGGGCTGGCCGTCGGCGCGGCCCTCTTCGTCGGCGCCGTGTTCATGTATCTGCGCCGGAGCGGCGGAACGGAAGTTCGGGTTGCCCGAGTCGAGGTGAGCGGGGGCGGCGGGGCAAGCTCGAGCGGGATCACCGCCAACGGATACGTCGTGGCGCGCACCCGGGCGTCCGTCTCGTCACGCATTGCGGGCCGGCTAGCGGCGCTCTCAGTGGAAGAGGGAAGCGTCGTCCGGCGCAACCAGGTCATGGCTCGGCTCGAGAACGCCGAGTATGTGGCCGCGGTGGGGCAGGCAGTTGCGGAGAGCATGCGCGCAGAGGCCTCGCTCACCGAAGCCCATGCCACCCGCGGTCAGCTGAACCGGGACCTCACCCGGGCGCGCGACCTCCTCGGCCGGAAGCTCGAAGCCGCCAGAACCGTCGAAGATCTCGAATCGCAAGTCGCGGCCGCGGATGCGCGCGTTGGCGTTCAGCGCGCCCAGATTGCCGCCGCGGTGGCCTCCATTGCTTTCGCTCGGGCCAACCTGGACAACACGTTCATCAGGGCGCCCTTCGACGGCACCGTCCTTCGAAAGGACGCGGAGGTTGGTGAGGTAGTCGCCCCGGTCGCGACCGGCGGCGGGCTGACGAGAGGTGCCGTGGTCACCATGGCGGACCTGAAGACGCTCGAGGTCGAGGTCGACGTGAACGAGGCGTACATCGCGCAGATCAAGGACAATCAGCCGACTCGGATCGTGCTCGAGGCCTACCCGACCGCGGCGTTCGCGGGGAAGGTCAGACAGATCGTGCCGACGGCGGATCGCCAGCGGGCCACGGTCCAGGTCAAGGTGGGCATCACCGACCGCGACCCCCGGATCCTTCCCGAGATGGGCGCCCGGGTCGAATTCCTCAGCGACTCGGCGGCCACCAAGACCGACGCCCCTTCGAGGATCTTCGTGCCGGCGGAGGCGGTTCACACCGACGGCGGCGCCACCATCGTCTGGGTTGTGCGCGACGGCAAAGCCAATCGGGTTTCGATCGACGCAGGCCCGGTATCGGGAGGTCGCCGCGAAGTGCGGTCGGGATTGTCCGGTGGGGAACGCATCGTGGTCGGACCAGCAACGGGACTCGAAGACGGAGGAAAGGTCAATGTCGTCACCCAGTAGCGCGGTTGCGCCCAAGCAGGCCGATGCCAAAGGGCGCGTGCTCGTCGAAATTCGGGATCTGGCCAAGGCTTACCGCCGGGGCAGCGAGAGCATCAAGGTCTTCGAGGGGGTTAACCTCGAAATTCGCGACGGCGAGTTCCTGGCGCTGATGGGTCCTTCGGGAAGCGGGAAGTCGACGCTGCTCAACATCATCGCTGGGCTCGATTCGCCCACCGCCGGGAGCGTCGTCGTGGACGGGCAGGACATAACCCGGATGAACGGCCGGCAGCTGGCGGCGTGGAGGTCGACGCACATCGGCTTCATCTTCCAGTTCTACAATCTGCTCCCGGTGCTCACCGCCGCGCAGAACGTCGAGCTGCCGCTGCTGCTCACCAATCTCTCGAAGAAGCAGCGGCGGGACCACGTGATGACGGCGCTCGAGATCGTCGGGCTCTCGGACCGGGCCGAGCATTTTCCGGGTCAGCTCTCAGGCGGCCAGCAACAGCGGGTCGGGATCGCGCGAGCGGTCGTGAGCGATCCTACGATCATCCTGGGCGATGAGCCCACGGGCGACCTCGACGCCGCCTCGGGCAAGGAGATTCTCGACCTGCTCGAGCGCCTCTCTCGTGAGTTCGGCAAGACGATCCTGATGGTGACGCACGACGCGCACGCCGCCGCGCGCGCGCAGGACATCATGCACATGGATAAGGGGGTGTTGTCGCGATGACCCTTTACCGTCTGGTTTGGGCCAACCTCCGCCGCAACAAGAAGCGGACGATTCTCACGATGTTGAGCGTCGTCGTGGCGTTCTTCCTGTTCGGGGTGCTTCGTTCGGTCATCACCACCCTCAACAAAGCTGCCGAGGTCGGGAGCGAGGGTCGCCTGATCACCACGAATGCCAGCGGCATCACCTTCCAGCTCCCCGAGGCGCACGCGAACCGGCTCCAGGCGATCGACGGGGTCAAGAGCGTGAGCTGGGCCAACTGGTTCGGCGCCTACTATCAGGATCCCAACGACTTCTTCGCCCAGTTCGCCATCAAGGCGGATACGTATCTCCCCATGTATCCCGAGTACGCGATCACGGCGGGCAGCGTGGACGACTTCATGAAGGAGCGGATGGGCGCGATCGTCGGCGTCGGGTTGCTGCAGAAGTACGGCTGGAAGCTCGGTCAGAAGGTCACGCTCAAGGGGACGTTCCTGCCCGGTGATTGGGAGTTCAATATTCGAGCGGTCTACACGCCGACCGACCGGGCCTTTCCGGACGAGCAGATGTTCTTCCACTATCAGTATTTGTTCGAGCGCACCGGGGGAAGGATCACTCCGGGTTGGTTCGTCCTGCAGCTGAACCAGCCTGAACGGGCCGCGGAGATCGCCGCGGCGATCGATGCCCAGTTCAAAAACTCCTCGGCTCCGACCAAAACCGAGACCGAGCGTGCCTTCAACGCCGGATTCGTGACCATGTGGGGAAACATCGGCTTTCTGGTTCGGGCGATCGGCACCGCGGTGTTCTTCGCGATCCTGTTTGTCGCCGCGAATACCATGATGATGGCGGTTCGGGAGCGGATCGGGGAGATCGCGGTGCTCAAGACTGTGGGCTTTGGGAACGGTACCATCTTTGCCCTGGTACTGGCGGAGTCGGTGCTGATCACCCTCTTGGGCGGGGCGATCGGGTTACTCCTCTCCCGGACGGCGTTTCTCGGCCGGAATCCGCTCAAGGCGTTCTTCCCGGGTTTCGGCGTGACCCCGGGAACCATCGCGTTAGGTATGGCGCTGGCCCTTCTCCTCGGGCTGGTCAGCGGCGCCATCCCCGCGATTCAATCCGCACGGCTCTCGGTCGTAGGCGCGCTCCGTCGTGTGGCGTGAGGAGCCGGCCATGAAAATCCCGATCATCTATAACCTGCGAAGCCTCCGGCAGCGGCCGGTATCCACCCTTACCACCGCGCTGGGCATGGCGTTGGTGGTCGCGGTGTTCGTCGCCATGAACGCGCTGGCTAACGGGTTCCGGGCGGCACTGGTGAGCACCGGCTCCCCCGACAACGTGATCGTTCTCCGCAAAGGCTCGCAGCAGGAGATGAACAGCGGAATCGACCGGCAAGCGGCCAGGATCATCGCCGGGCTCCCATTCGTCGCCACGACCGGGGACAACCAGCCGCTGGTGAGCCCGGAGACTTTCGTGGTAGTCCCTCTGGAACGGGCCAGCGGGGGCGGGATGGCCAACGTCGTCGTCCGCGGGGTGAGCCAGCGGGCGTTCGAGGTTCGCAAAGGCATCCAAATCGTGGAGGGTCGGCCGTTCAAGTCGGGCGCGCGGGAGGTGGTGGTCGGTACCGCCTACGCGCAGCGATTCCCGAACTCCGAGGTGGGCAAGACCATCCGATTCGGCCAAGCCGATTGGACCGTCGTGGGCCGGTTCTCCGCCGGCGGCTCGTCGTTCGAGTCCGAGATCTGGGGCGAAAATGAGCAGTTCATGCCGGTGTTCCGCGGTCAGATCTTTCAGAGCGTCACGTTCCGGATGAAGGATCCCGGCTCGTTCGACGGGGTCAAGCAGATGCTCGAGGCAGATTCGCGCCTCGTAGCGGACGCGTTCCGAGAGCGGGACTTCTACGCCAAGCAGTCGACCATGCTGGCGACAGTGCTCAACTTCATCGCGATCTTCATCGCGTCGATCATGGCGATCGGGGCGGTCTTCGGCGCGGTGAACACGATGTACGCGGCGGTGGCCACGCGAGCCCCGGAGATCGGCGTCCTCCTGACGTTAGGTTTTCGGCCTCGGAGCGTCCTAGGGTCGTTCCTGCTCGAGGCCGTGCTGATCGCCGCGCTCGGTGGGGCGCTCGGATGTCTCGTCGCGCTGCCCATAAACGGCCTGGTCACCAGTACCACGAACTGGAGCTCGTTCAGCGAGGTCGCGTTCGCCTTCCGGGTGACGCCCGCCTTGCTGCTCAACGGGATGATCTTCGCGCTGGTGATGGGGGTCGTCGGCGGCCTGCTGCCGGCGCGGGCGGCCGCGAAGCAGCACGTGGTGGACGCGCTCCGCCAGGCCTAGCGGGCGCAACCAAGCCTGGAAACGGCAGTAGTTTTCGCCGATGCGAACCCCGCTGTGCGACCTGCTCGGCATCGACGTGCCGATCATCCAGGCGCCGATCGGAAGCGCGTCCTGTCCCGAGCTCGTCGCCGCCGTCGCCGAGGCCGGCGGGCTCGGGCTGCTCGCCGCCTCATGGCTTACGCCGGATCAGCTCAGGAGCTCGATTCGCCGGACCAGAACCCTCACGAGCCGACCGTTCGGGGTCAACCTCGTCCTTGCGTGGCCTCAAGAGGATCGGCTGCGGATCGCGCTCGATGAAGGCGTCGGCATCGTCTCTTTCGCGTGGGGGGATCCGGAGCCATATCTCGCGCGGGTGCGGTCCGGCAAGGGCCGGGTGCTCCACTCCGTTGGAAGCGCCGAAGAGGCGCGGGCGGCCGGTCGGGCCGGTGTGGACGCGATCGTCGCGCAAGGCTGGGAAGCCGGCGGCCACGTTCGGGGAGATGTTGCCCTCTCAGTGCTGGTCCCTGCCGTGTGCGACGCCGTGGGTTCGCTCCCGGTCATCGCCGCGGGTGGTGTTGCCGACGGGCGTGGTCTCGTCTCGGCTCTGGCGTTAGGTGCGCAAGCCGTCTGGATGGGCACCCGGTTTCTCGCCTCGACCGAAGCGCGGGTTCACCCGATCTACCAGGAGCACCTGATCGCTGCCGTCGAGACGTCCACCGCCCATACGTTGCTCTTCGACGGAGGCTGGCCGGATGCGCCGCACCGCACGCTCCGGAACAGCACGGTCCGCCTCTGGGAACAGGCCGGCCGTCCGCTTCCGCCTAACCGTCCGGGCGAAGGCGACGCAATTGCCGGAGGGCCCGACGGCGCGATCGTGCTTCGATATGACGACACGATCCCCGTCACCGGCTCGAGCGGGGACGTCGAGGCGCTCGCGATGTACGCGGGACAAACCGCCGGACTCATCCACGAAGTCCTTCCCGCCGCCGAAATCATCCGGCGTACGATTCGCGAGGCAGGCGAGGTACTCGGGCGGATTCACGCCTACTAGGCGTCAGCGCGGCGCGTCGGTGCCCACCCCGAATACCGCGGCCTCTCCAGTCAGGGGCAGCACTTCCGTCACAAAACTCAACAGGAACCTCCCCGGCTCCTCGAACATGACAACGTGCGCGCTCCGCTCGAACGGGATGAACTTCTTGGCCGGCGCCTCGAGCACGTCATAGAACCGCCGCGCGGTCATATACGGCGTGAACAGATCGTAGCGGTCCTGCAAAAAAAATCATGGGAACCCGGAACGCGACGAGCTTTCGGGGGTCGCCGCGCATCATCGCCTCATATAGCGCGTCCCCGGCATATCTGGAACCTTGGCGCTGCACGTTGAAATCCGCCTCGCTGTATTCGGACGCGAGTCGCAGCACCCGATAGAAGAGATCGAGGTTAGGCCATCCGTACCACCCACCGTTGTAGATGCCGGCCCACTTGCGCACGAGCCGGGCGGACGCCTCCGGGTGGCTCTTGTCGGGACCCGGGTAGGGAGCGATTGCCCGGAGCTCCGCGAGCGCGCTGTCGTTCTTGTGGCTCGTGGCCAGCTCGACGGCCCGGTCAAACAGGTATCTCTCGTCGTCGCCGATGCCGACTTGCCCGACGCCGACATACGCATGCATGAGATCCGGTCGCTTGGCCGCGAGGTGAATGCCGACCAGCGACCCCCACGAGAAGCCGAGCACCACGACCTTCTTTTTGCCCAGCATTCGCTGCAGATGAGCGATCACCGCCTCGGCGTCTTCGACGATCCGTTCGACGGTGAACGGGCCCTTGCTTTCGCGGTGTCGGTTGCCAGACAATTCTTCCCGGCGCCTCGCTGGTCCCACTGCACGACGGTGAAGAAATCCTCCCACGGTTTCTGGAAAGCCCAGGTGGTCGGCATCATCGGAGACCCGAGACCGCCGTGAATCATGAGAAGCACGGGGTTGGCGCGGTTCAAGCCGCGGATCGGGATCCACTGCTTGCTGTCGCCGGCGTCGACGGTGAGCAGGGTATCGATTCCCTCGGGCGTGGCGATCCGCCTAACGTCAGCGAGGAGCCGGACGGCCGAATCGCGGCCGAACGGCTGGGACTGGGCCGCCGCTCCTGCGGTAGCGAGGCCTAGCAAAGCGGTTCAAGCCGCGGCGGTTACGATTGAGTTGGAGCGCATTGGGTCAGGTCCTCAGATACGCGCGAAGGCCGCTCATCACCATCTCCACCGCTACGACGACCAGCAGCATCCCCATCAGACGCTCGACCGCCAGAAGCCCCCGAGACCCGAGGACCCGGCCCAGCGTCGGAGCGAAGAAGAGGACGATTCCGGTCGCGGCCCAGGCCAGGACGAGCGCGAGCAGCCACGCGGGCCAGCGATCCGGCTCACGACTCGTGAGGAGAAGCACGGTCGCCATGGCACTCGGTCCCGCAATGTAGGGAATCGCGAGCGGAACGACGAAGGGCTCCCCGGCCGCGACCTCTTCGCCGAGCGAATGGTCCCCGCTCGGAAAGACCATGCGCAGCGCGATCAGGAGGAGGACGACTCCGCCGGCTACGGTGAGGGCCGTGCCCGAGACATGGAGGAGCTCGAGGAGTCGGGGCCCGCCGAACAGGAAGCCGAGCAGGACGGCGAGCGCGATCACGAGCTCGCGGAGAATCACGATTCGCTGGCGCTCGTGGGCGACATTCTTGAGCGCCGCCATGAAGAGCGGGACGTTGCCGAGCGGGTCCATCACGAAAAAGAGGAGGAGCGCGGCAGAGGCGACGGAAAGCATGGTTCAAAATAGCGCCGGGACCAGAGCGGCGGGTCCGGCGTCAACGCTGGGGGTAAGTGCTTCCCCCGGCGCCGGAGTCGATCGACATTGTGAGGGTGGCGACGACCGGCTGCTCCTCCACCACCATGGACTTCAACCGGAATTGACGATGCCAAGATTGATTGCGACTCCCACTGTGATCGCCGCGGCCGGCACCAAGCCAAAGCGGATCGAAGAGTTCGTTGGCCGGGTCACATCCGGCGGCAGCGACGTGAGCGTGGCACGGATGGTTTCGCCCGGTGGTTGGAAGGAGCCGGGGCAGCGGCCAGAGTTTCAGGAGATCACGCTCGTAGTGCGGGGGTTGGTGCGCGTGGAGTATGAAGGCGGCGCGCTCGAGGTTGGCGCCGGGCAGGCGGTCATCACCGCGCCCGGCGAGTGGGTCCGCTATAGCACGCCCGAAGCGGGGGGTGCCGAGTACATCGCCGTTTGCGTCCCGGCGTTCGCGCCCGACACGGTGCATCGCGACCCAGGCTGAGAGCCTGATAGGTCATCTTGGACCCCGGTCGGACCTGACATCCAACCGCATCCAGCGGGCCGACGAGCAAAGATCGAACACTTCGCTCCGAGTTACCTGATGCGTGTCGAGAATCTCTGATCGAACGAGAATCGGCCCCTCTGAACTGCCCTGTGGGTCACGCGCGACAGGTCTGCCGCATTGCCGCCACGAAGGAGATCGCCGTGCCGCTACGCGCTTCGCTGCGCGACGCCGGCACCGGTGCCGTCCAAGACCTCGGCGGCGAAATCCGGCGTGCGAAGCCGCGCCGGAATCGTCGCGACGCGAGGCCCCGCGGGAAGCCGTGCGCTCCCCAGGGACAGCTGGGGCGTCCCAGGGGCAATAGGGCGGCTTGTAGCCGCCGCGCGGGCCAGGGCAACCTGCTGAAGGGGGTTCCCGCCGTAGCCTTCGGCCACGCCGAGGGACTGGCGCACTCGCGCGATCTGGGTCCAGTTCACCCTGGAGACTATCTCGACACCGGTCCGCCAGATCCGCTCTTCAACGATCTCTTCCCAGGCGTTCGTCACTACGAGCTCCTTCGATGGTTGAGCCC
>JBDTOH010000151.1:0-10912 GCA_039933355.1 Gemmatimonadota bacterium
AGCAGGTGCTGAACAACCTGATCTCCAACGCCATCAAGTTCTCGCACGCGGGCACCACGGTCGACGTTAGGCTTGCGCGCGAGCCGGGAAGCGCCGTCGTATCGGTCCAGGACCACGGCCAGGGCATTCCGGCCGCCGAGCTGGGCCGGCTCTTTCAGCCGTTCAGCACCGCGAGCGTGCGAGGCACCGCCGGGGAGACGAGCACGGGTCTCGGCCTGGCGATCGTGCGTCGGATCGTGGAGGGTCACGGCGGTATCATCGGCGTGGAGAGCGAAGTCGGCCGGGGGTCGACCTTCACGTTCACGCTCCCGGCCGCGGCGACCTGATGGCTCCGAGGGGACCAGCCGCCAACGAGCCGCTCGCGAGCGCGCGCGCCGGAACGACCCGGCCCCCTCCCCGGGCCGAGCGCATCCTCGTCGCCGACGACAACCCGACGGGACTGCAGGCCGTGGTGCGGATCCTGTTGCAGGCGGGTTATGAGGTGATCGCCGCAACCGGCGGCGCCGAGGCGGTCCGGCTCGTCCGGGAGCAGCGCCCCGCGCTCGCGCTGATCGACCTGGTGATGCCGGATCTGGACGGCGCCGAGGTGGTCCGCCGGATCAGGGCCGACCCGACGTTAGGCAGTGTCGCGGTCCTGCTGGTCAGCGCCAAGCGGAGGACGCCCGACGACCAGGCGCTGGGACTGGACTCGGGCGCCGATGGGTACATCGTCCGACCGATCGCCAACCAGGAGCTGGTGGCGCGGGTCCGAGCCCAGCTCCGGCAGCGCGAGCTCACCGTCCAGTTGCGCGCCAGCGAGGCCCGCCTCCGCACGATTGTCGAGAGCGAGCCCGAGTGCGTCAAGGTCGTCTCGGTCGGCGGTCTCTTGCTTGACATGAATCCCGCGGGCCTGCGGATGATCGAGGCGGACGCCGGAAACGCCGTCCTCGGTCAGTCGCTCGTGCACCTGGTCCATCCCGACGATCGCCGGGCTTTCGTGGATCTGCACACGCGGGCCAGCCAGGGAGAGTCCGGCGAGCTCCGGTTTCGGATCTTTGGGCTCAAGGGCACCGAGCGGTGGATGGAAACCCACTCGACCCCGCTCCGCGAGGCGGATGGCGCGATCACGTCCGTCCTGAGCGTTGCCCGCGACGTAACCAGGCGGAAGCTGGCGGAAGAGGCTCTCGCCGAGAGCGAGCGGCGATATCGCGACCTCGTGGAGAACTCGCACGATCTGATCTGGTCCCTTGATACCGGCGGCCGGATCACATTCCTGAACCAGGCATGTCGCACCATCTATGACCGCGAGCCGGAAGAGATGGTCGGCCGCCTGTTCTCCGATTTCGTCCCGCCCGAGCAGTACCGAACGGATCGGGTGTTGTTCACCGACGCGCTGCGATCCGGAAAAGAACGGCTGGACTACACGACCTCGGCGTTCCGGAAGGACGGGAGCGTCGTCACGCTCGCCGTGAACGCCCGCAAGGTCCACGACGGCGAAGGACGGCTGATCGGTTGGACCGGGATCTCACGCGACGTGACCGAGGCGCTCCTGGCTGGCGTGGCCCTGCGCAAACAGGAAGCCCTGTTCGCCAATGCCGAACGGATCGGAGGCATGGGCAGCTGGAAGGTGAACCTCCGCACCGGCGACGTCGTGTGGTCCGAGGCGACCTGTGATCTATTCGGGATCACGCCCGCGCAGTTCGCCGGGACGTTCGAGCATTTCCGCACCTTCATCGTTGCCGAGGACTTGCAGGCCTACGACGCGGCGCAGGCCCGCGGCTCCCCTTCAAATCCGTTCTTTGAAGCGGAGTATCGGATCCGCCGGCCCGACGGCCAGGTGCGGTGGATGTATTCGCGAGGCAACATCGAGTTCGACCCGGCGGGCGCCCCGATCGGCCGGGTCGGCGTGGTCATGGATATCACCGAGCAGCACGCGGCGCGGGAACAACTGGTCCAGAACGCGGCCCTGCTGCGCCTGGCCGGTAAGGCTGCGCGGCTGGGCGGATGGACGATTCAATTGCCCGACCGCACGCTCACCTGGTCCGACGAAAACTGCGCCATTCACGAGGTTGCGCCGGGCCACAAGCCGACGTTGGAAGAGGGCATCAACTATTACCTTCCCGAGTATCGGGCGGACGTCGTCCGGCATGTGGAGGCATGTGCGCGGGACGGCACTGCCTACGACTTGGAGCTCCCGATCATCACGGCAAAGGGCCGTCGGATCTGGGTCCGCTCGATCGGTGAGGCCGTGCGCGACGCGGACGGCAAGATCATCCAGCTGCAGGGCGCGTTCCAGGACATCTCCGATCGCAAGAAGGCGGACGAAGCCCTCCGCGAACAGGCCGCGCTGCTCGACAAGGCGCAGGACGCCATTCTCGTCCGCGATCTTCAGCACCGGGTGCTCTACTGGAACAAGAGCGCGGAGCGGCTCTACGGCTGGACTGCCGCCGAGGCGGTCGGGCGGCTGGTGACGGAGCTTGCCTACGGCGATCCCGGCGAGTTCTTAGCCGCGATGGCGGCAACCTTGGCGAAGGGCGAATGGATCGGTGAGATTCATCAACAGACCAAGGCCGGTAACCCGCTGATCGTCGAGGGCCGCTGGACCCTCGTGCGCGACGACCACGGACAGCCCAAGTCGATCCTCTCGATCAATACCGATGTCTCGCAGCGCAAGAAGCTGGAGCAGCAATTCCTCCGGGCCCAGCGCTTGGAGAGCATCGGGACGTTGGCGGGCGGGATTGCCCACGATCTCAACAACGTGCTCACGCCGATCATGCTGTCGATCGAGCTGCTCAAGGAAACGGTGACCGACGCTGACAGCCAGGCCACGTTGTCGATGATCGGCGCGAGCGCCCAACGCGGAGCGGAGATGGTCAGCCAGGTGCTCTCCTTCGCCCGTGGCCTGGAAGGGCGACGGGTTGAAGTCCACCTCAACCACGTGGTTCAAGATCTCGTGAAGATCGTCTACGACACGTTTCCCAAGAACATCGCGATCAAACAGCGGATCAGACCGGACCTATGGTCTCTCCTGGCGGACCCGACCCAGCTTCACCAGGTGATGCTCAACCTGTGCGTGAACGCGCGGGACGCGATGCCGGACGGCGGGACCATCACGATCCGGGCCGAGAACACGACGATCGACGAGCACTACGCCGGGATGAACATCGAGGCGCCGGTCGGCCCCCCCGTGAAGATCGAGATCGAGGACACGGGCACCGGGATCCCCAAGGAGATCATCGAGAAGATCTTCGACCCGTTCTTCACCACGAAGGAAGTGGGCAAGGGGACCGGGCTCGGACTGTCCACCTCCCTCGCGATCGTGAAAAGTCACGGAGGCTTCATGCGGGTGTACAGCGACCCTGGGATCGGGACGCGGTTCCGGATCTACCTGCCGGCCGCCGTGACCGCGTCTCATCCGAACGCGGTAGCCAATGCGGTGAGCTTACCACGAGGAAAGGGGGAGACCGTTCTGGTCGTGGACGACGAAGCGCCGATCCGTCAGATCACGAAACAGACCCTGGAAGCGTTCGGGTACCGGGTGCTGCTGGCCGCGAACGGAGCAGAGGCCGTCGCGATCTACGAGCAGCACAACGCGGAGATCGCCGTCGTGCTGACCGACATGATGATGCCCGTGATGGACGGCGCTGCGACCATCAGGGTCTTGCTGCAGCACAACCCTCGGCTGCGGGTTGTCGGTGCGAGCGGTATCGCATCCAGCAGCAGAGCTCAGGTCACCGGCGCCGGTGCACGGCATTTTCTCGCAAAGCCCTATTCGGCTGAGACGCTGCTCAAGGCAATCCGGCAGGTGCTGGAAGAGGAGGTGTGAGTCGAAGGACGCGTCGCGTCATGCGCGTGTAATGGCTCGTCCCGACGTGAAGACCTTATGGGCTAGATCTCAGCCCTTGTCGCGATCCACCTCTCCATGAGCCCGGCGACATCGTTCGGTGTTAGGCCGACATGCTCCAGGAGTGGTGCGCCCATTCCGAGCGCGATGTCGAGGGGCGAGACGAAGCGAAGGTTGGCCCAGTTGGTGCCCTCGAACACGAGGCGGTCCCCGAGCGTGCGACCGAGCGCTGGGTGGGGACAAAGACCCATTTGGCCCGGGTCCTGTCCGCCGCGCATAGACTAGCCATCCGGGCGACGAACGGATCCACCGTCGCCTCCACGCTCCGTGCTGCTCGGAGGTTGCTTGCCCGGTTCGTCGTGCAGGATCCTGAGCGCCGGTGTCTCGAGATCGTCGAACTGCCCCCGCTTGGTCGCCCAGGCGAACGCGGCAACGAATCCGCCGACCAGCACGAGAGCGAGCGGCACCAGCACGTAAATGACGCTCATCACGCCGCCTCTCGGAACGTGCGGCTCCGCCACGCGACCAGCACCACCGTGAGCGAGCTCACCGGCATCATGATTGCGGCGATCAGCGGATTGATGATCCCGGTCACCGCCAACGTCGCCCCGACCAGGTTGTAGGCGAGCGAGAGCGCGAGCGTCCGACGGATCACCCGCAGCGTCCGCTCCGACCCTTCGATCAGGTCGACCAGCGGTCCGAGGCCCGGTCGAGCCAGGAAGACGTCCGCCGCGGCGAGGCAGGCCTCAGCCCCGCCCTTGACGCCGATGCCGACCGTCGAGCGCGCCATGGCGGCCGCGTCGTTCACGCCGTCGCCCACCATCACCACCGGCCCGTCTTCGAGCGCCGCTTCGACCCGGTCCACCTTGCCCTCCGGTGTCATCCCACCCCGGGCGGCGGCGTCCGGAATGCCTAACGTCTTTGCGACCGCCGCGACCGCCGCGGGAGCGTCGCCGGAGAGAATCTCGACCGTCCAGCCCCGACGGCGAAGCCGGTCGATCGCGCCGGGCGATTCGGCCCGAATCCGGTCGCCGAACCCGGCGGCGCCGACAACGGTCCCGTCCACCGCGACGAGGACCGGTGTTAGGCGCCCTTCGAGCCGCATCGCGAGGCCCTCGGGGTCGCGGGCCCGCGCCGCGATGAAGGCCGGCGAACCCACCGCGACGACCCAATCGCCGACTCGGCCGGTGATCCCGCCGCCGATGGTTTCATCCGAGACGGCGTGGAGCGGTGCTTCGGACCCCGACCACGCGTCCCTGAATCCCTGCGCCACCGGGTGCATCGAGTGCTGCTCCAGCGCGAGGACCAGCGGCTCGACCCATGACGGTCCGATCCACTCCGCCAACGCGGCGTGCCCTTCCGTGATGGTGCCGGTCTTGTCGAGAATCAGCCGTCCCGGATGCGCGAGCGCTTCGAGCGCGTCCGCCCCGCGAATCAACACCCCGGTGCGGGCCGCGCGACCGATCGCCGCCGTCATCGAGAGTGGCGTCGCGAGCGCGAGCGCACATGGGCAGGTCACGATCAGGAGCGCGATCGCGTGATCCAGCGCGACCGCCGGGTCGCGCTGCTGCCACGCGAGCCAGGTGACCCCGGCCAGGATCAGCACGACGACCACGAACCCGGCCGCGAGACGGTCGGCCGCGCGGACGACGGGCGCCCGCCGCCGCGCTCCGGTCTCGACTTCCCGGAGCATCCGGCCGAGCCGGCTTTCCTCGCCGGCGACGGATACTCGGACCCGGAGCACGCCGCTCAGGTTTACCGTGCCCGCGTACACCTGCGAGCCCCGCTCGCTCGATACCGGTCGCGATTCCCCCGTGAGGAGAGAGACATTCACCGCGGAGACGCCGGTGGTCACGACGCCATCGGCCGGGATCGTTTCGCCGGGCCGCACTTCGACTTCAGCGGGCGGAAGTAGCGCTTCGATCGGCACTTCCCGGATCACGCCGTCGCTTCCGACAAGACGTGCCGTTGAGGGGGTGAGACCGTACAGCAGCTCGGCCGAATCGGCGGCGGCCCGCTGTGCTCGCTGTTGGAGGAAGCGGCCGACCAGCAACAGGAAGATCAGCGTCGCGACACCGTCGAAGTAGATCGGGCCGGTATCGGAAATCGTGTTGATCGCGCCCCGCGTGAATCCTGCTCCGAGCGCGAGCGCGATCGGGACGTCCATGTGCAGTCGCCCGATGCGAAGCGCACCCCACGCGCTCCGGAAGAACACCCGCCCCGGCCAGAACACGGCGGGCACCGTTAGGGCGAGGCTCCACCACCGGAAGTATCGCGTGTCGCTCGGGTCCATCGCGCCGAACCAGCCCGCGTAGAGCGCCAGCGCGAGCGTCATCACGTTCGCGGCGATCGCGCCCGCGATCCCGATCCGGATCAGCATCGCGCGATCCTCGGCACGCCGGAGCCGATCGGCGCGGGCGCCGCGGAAAGGATGGGCCTGATAGCCGAGGCGATCGAGGAACGCGGCGATCGCGGACAGCGATGTTTGGTTCGGATCCCATCGAACCGTCGCCAGCGAGCGACCGACGTTGAGCTCGGCCGAGACGGCGCCCGGAACCGCGAGGGGCACGCGTTCGACCAGCCACACGCAGGAGGCGCAATGGAC
Organism: Gemmatimonadota bacterium; assembly: GCA_039933355.1. Lineage (GTDB taxonomy): Bacteria > Gemmatimonadota > Gemmatimonadetes > Gemmatimonadales > GWC2-71-9 > SHZU01. The sequence continues at coordinate 6,429 of JBDTOH010000151.1, forward strand.
CCCGTCGAGGTAGAGCTCCGTGCGCTTCAGGCCATCGGGTCCCGCGGTGACGTACAATGATTCGAACGCCGCGTGATCGAGCTCTTCGTATCCCCGGCCGGATGGCTCGACCTTGAGGTCCCGTCGCTCCGCAAAGCCATAATACGCGCCGAGGCCGGCCCCCTGTACGATCTGCCAGGCGGATCCGCAGCCGGCGCAACAGAACTGGTGCTCGCGCTCCAGGCGAACCAGCCCCGAAGGAACCCTCAGTCCGCAATGGGTGCAGCTCGCCGTGCCGAGCGCGATGGGTTCAGCGAGCGAGCTGGTCATGAGCCACCACCGGGGGCAGGTCACCAGGGGCGTGGCCCCGCCCGTGTCCCGGCCCGACCCGGCCGAACGCCGTGAGGAGGCCGACCACGATCAGGGCGGCGGCGGTCAAAGCGGGGAGCCGAGACCGCAGAGCTCCTGTTAGGCGTTGCAAGACGGCCGCGGCCATGGCGACCGCGGGCACGGTCCCGCTCCAGAACACCGCCATGGCGAGCGCCCCGCGGATCGGCGAGCCGGTGCCGCCGGCGACGGCGACGAACGCGTAGAGCCACCCGCACGGCAAGAGGGCGGTGGCAGCGCCGAGGAGCAGACCTCGGGGACCTGCGGCGAGCGCGCCCGCTCGAGCGCCGAGCCGAGCGAGGTACGCGTTGACCGGCGCGAGAAGGCGGCCGCCCCGGTAGCCGGCCAGCCGGAGCAGCGTGAGAACCCCGAAGCAAACCAGCAGCGCCCCCGCGATTCGAGCGGCCGCCGAGGGGACGCCGGCGGTTTGCCCGAAGAGGTCGACGCCAAGACCTAACGCCCCGGCCGCGGCGCCGAGCCCGGCGTCGACCGCGAGCCGGCCGGCGTGATAACCGAACGTCCCCGCAAGGCGGCGCTCAGGTCCTCGGGCCATCGCGGCGAACGCGCCGCCGATGCCGGCGCAGTGCGCACTCCCCAAGAGGCTCGCGGCTAATACCGGCCAGAGCATCACGATCGGCCCGTGAGCGGCCCGCCCGGCGTTCCCCGCATCACGGCGGTGAAGCGCTCGGAGCCGCGCATCACCAGGAAGCGCAGCTCGTAGATCCCCTGGTGCTGGAGCGTCAGCCCCGCGCGATAGCTGTGGTCCACCGGGGCGAGGGTCGCTTGCAGGGTCCGGTTGCCTCCGGCGAGCGCGAACCCCTCGGTCGTGATCGTCGCGCCGGTGAGCGGCAGGCCCGCGCGGTCTGCGAGCGTGACCGTCAGAGTGCCCGCCTGCGACAGCGTCGCCTGGAGCTGCCACCCGAGAGCGACGTTCCGATGTGCCTGAGCGATCGTCGAGTCCCAGGCGACGGCCTTCCGGTAGTAGTCGGGCTCGATCTCGGCACCGCCGTCGCGACCGGCCGCGTAGAGCAGAACGCCGTTCGCCAGGACCGTGAAGCCTAACGCGGCGCCGATCGCGACCGGCCAGAGCTTGGCATAGTTCACTTCCGATGCTCCTTCGGCTCGACTCCAGAGTCGGGGGTTTCGTTGTCGTGTTCAGGGCCGACCAGATTGTACGGATACGCTCCCTGGAAGGCGTCCCCGTCGGACAACTCGAAGATGACCGGCCGCTGCCCGTCGTGGAACGCGCTCCGGCTCACGACGACGAAGAGACTGGTCGAACGGACCGCGCCGGGCGCGACTTCGAGCGGATTCTCCGGCGAGACCACTTCGGCGCCGTCCGCGCCGCTCAGCTCGATCCGATAGCGCCGCGTCGTCGTGCCGCGGTTGGTCACCTTGACGCGGATCTGGTTCACCACTCGCCCATCCGCTTGGAACGAGTACGGCGTGCCGATTCCCCGGAGCAGCGTGACGTCGGTGTCGGGCCGGCTCAGGAGAAAGAATGCCAGGATCCCGACCGACACCAGAAGCGCCGCGGGGTAGATCACCACCCGCGGCCGGAACCGCTTGGGCGCCGCGCCCTCGAGCACGGCGCGCGAGCTGTACCGGATCAGCCCGCGTGGCTTGCCCACCTTGTCCATGATGTCGTCGCAGGCGTCGACGCACTGGGTGCAATGAATGCACTCCATCTGGAGGCCCTCGCGAATGTCGATGCCCGTGGGGCACGTCAGGACGCAGGCGCCACAGTCGATGCAGTCGCCCGCGGTCGCGGGCCGGTCTTTGACGCCCATGCCTCTGGGCTCGCCTCTGATCGGGTCGTATCCGACGATGATCGACTGGCGATCGAGCAGAACCGACTGGAGCCGGCCGTACGGACAGGCGACGATGCAGGTCTGCTCCCGGAAATACGTGAAGTCGAAGAAGATCGCGCCGGCCGTGCCCGCCATGACCAGAAATGCGGTCGGATGCTCCGACGGCGGCGTGCGAACCCAGTGGACCAGCTGATCGATCCCGACGAAGTAGGCCAGAAATGTGTGGGCAAGAAAGAGGGACAGCACGCCGTAGACGGCGTACTTCAGCACCCGCCGAGGCTTGAGTCGCCGGCCCTGCTTGTCGAGGCCGAGTGAGCCGCTGCGCCCGCCCTCGATGAGCCGCTCGAGCGGGCGGAAGATGAACTCCATGTAGACGGTCTGCGGACACGCCCAGCCGCACCACGCCCGGCCGAAGAGCGCCGTGACCAGAAAGATCGCGAGGCCGACACTCACGAACAGCAGCATGAACAGCAGCGTATCGGTCGGGAGGAAGGTCGTGCCGAAGATCACGAAATGTCGATGCAGAATATCCAACAGTATGAGCGGCTTGCCGTTCATTCTGAGATAGGGAATGATGAAGAACACGAACATCAACGCGTACGCGACGACCCGGCGGCGCTGCCAGAACCTTCCGTCCGACAGCTTGGGGCGAAGCCAACGCCGTGAGCCGTCGGAGTTGAGCGTCGAGAGGACCCGGCCGGGAGCTTTGACACCGGTCATGTTACGGGACCTTCACTCCGGTCGAATCCTCGAGCACACCTTGCGGAGCTTTCGGAGTCTTGGGTTTGGTACCGCGGAGCGTCGTGACGTACGCCGCAACGGCGGTGAGCTGGTCGGGTTTGAGGATCTTGCCCCAGGCAGGCATGCCTTTGGCCGGTACGCCCTCGACCACCGTCTTCATGATTTGGAGCGGCTTAGCGCCATGGAGCCAATACGCGTCGGTCAAATTCGGACCGATCAACCCGCCCCCGTCGGCGAGGTGGCACGAGCTGCACATCGTGCTGAACGTGACCTGGCCCAGCTTCCTCTTGACGGGATCCGCGGCGGCGGCGACCAACGCCTCGCTGGTGAGGCCCGCCATCGGGTCGTTCTTGGCCGCCAGGGCGGCCGCCACCTTCATGTCGGCTTCGTAGTCCGCGATTCGCCCTTTGCCGATCCCAATGCCCGCAACATTGATCACGTAGATGATCGAGAAGAGCACCGAGCCCCAGAGCGTCGCGAGCCACCAGCGCGGCATCGGATTGTCGTATTCGAGGATGCCGTCGTACTCGTGATCGAGGAGGCGATCCTTCTCGGATTGGTCGGCCATCACGTTAGACTCCTCCTCGAGTATCCGGCGGCGAATCGTCGTGGTCCAGCGGCAGCCGGCTCTGCCGATCGAGCTCGCGCTTTCGTCCCGGCGCGAAGATCCAGAACAGGATGGCCACGAACGCGACGATGAACAGGATCAACGCGGCCACCGCGTAGCCGGAGAGCCCGGCGTGACTCATGATGTCGCTCAGACGCATGTTACGGCGTCCTCGTCGGGGCTGGGCCGGTGGCGCCCGCCGTTCCGGCCTGGGCCAACTTGATGTCCTTGCCTAACCGCTGGAGATAGGCGACCAGCGCCACGATCTCTTTGTCCTCGAGCCCCTTGGGGCCGCCCTGCGACGCGACGCCCTCCGCGATCTCCCTGGCCTGCGCGCGCGCCATCGCCGGCGCCCGGTTGATCGCATCGCCGTACGGCACGCCGAGCATCGCCATCACGTCGACGCGGCGCTGAATCGAGGCGAAGTCGATCGTATTCTTGAGCAGCCAGCCATACTTTGGCATGATCGACTGCGCGGTGATGGAGCGGGGGTCTTCCATGTGCCGGATATGCCAGAGATCCGGATACTTCCCGCCCTCCCGAGCGAGGTCGGGCCCGATCCGGCGCGAGCCCCACAGGAACGGATGGTCGTACACGAACTCGCCCGGCTTCGAGTACTCGCCGTAGCGCTCGGTCTCGTACCGGAACGGCCGGATCATCTGCGAATGGCAGTTGTAGCAGCCTTCGCGGATGTAGATGTCGCGGCCGGTCAGCTGCACCGCCGTATAGGGCTTGAGGCCCGCTACCGGCTCGATCACCGATTTCTGGAACGACAGCGGGACGATCTCGACCAGCCCGCCGACGCTGACGACGAGGATGACAAGGACGATCAGGAGCGCCTGGTTGCGCTCGATCATGTCGTGGGTGAGCTTCATGTGTGGATCCTTTGCGGGCTCAGGCATGCGCAAGCAGGGGCGGCGGGATCGGCGCGTGATCCTCGGCCGTACTGCCAAGTGCCG
>JBDTOH010000152.1:0-10903 GCA_039933355.1 Gemmatimonadota bacterium
AACGCGGGCAGGTCGGCCAGGCCGTCTTTGACGCCCCACCTAACGAGAATCCCCGCGATTGCCGGCGATCGATAGCCGCCGGCGCCGTCTCCGATGCCCGTGACGGCGGCCGTCGGATACATCCCTGCGAGCCGGGCTGCATAGACCGGTGTAGGGATTGCTCCCGCGCTTCCCCCCGCGACGACGATCCGGGTGAGGCCGGGAAGCTGCTTCTTGACCCAAGCGAGTGCATCACGAACATTCGCGGCGCCTCGGTGGTCGATTGTGATCCCCGGCTCGTAGGTGACCGTCCGCGTGCCAAGGTGGACGTCGGCCGTGCAATAGGGCACGAACACCACCGACCATCCGCGGAACGGGTTGGCCGGCTGATCGAGTTTGAGGATGCCGTCGGCGTTGGCCGGGTTATCCTGCTCGTCGACGCTCGGGTCGAACGTTGCGCGGCCCTTGAGATCACAGGTGCCCGGCGTCCAGCACGCGCCTCCGCCTTCGAGATAAAAGAGAACCCGGTCGAGCCGGCCGCGATGAATCCAGAATTGCCACGGGGTGCCGGCAGGGCAACGGCCGCCGGCAATCACGGCCTCCCACGTCTGCGCCGCCAGCAACGCGGGGAATGAGATCAGCAGCTGGATGAGCAGCAGCTGCCTGCATCGAAAGCTGAGCGGTCTCACGGCACTGTTCCCGTCTTCTTGAGGTGGCGATCGAACCAGGCAAGCGAGCGCTCGATCCGATCCTTGACGTGAGCCGGCTGCTGCACGCCGTGTCCTTCATCCGCGTAGACGACGAGCGCGGTCTCCACGCCGTTGTTCTCCAAGCCCTTCCAGAACTCGTACGACTGCGGCGCGGGTGTCTCGACGTCTTTCTCGCCGACGAGGATGAGCGTCGGTGTCTTTGCCTGCTTGATGTAGGTGATGGGAGCGCTCCGCGCGTAGACCGCGGGATCGTCGTACACCGTGGCGCCGAAGTACCCGAGCAGCCACTCATTGATTCCGTTCTGGGCCCAATAGCTCAACCAATTGGCGACCCCAGCACCGGCGACGGCGGCCTTGAACCGGTTCGTCTGGGTCACCGCCCACATCGACATGTAGCCGCCGTAGCTCCAGCCGGTGATGCCGACCCGCGCCGTGTCGATCGGCGCGCGTTTGGCGGCCTCATCGACGCCGGTGAGCACGTCACGCAAGTCGCCGTAGCCGAAGTCCTTCACGTTTGCGCGGGTGAACGATTCTCCGTGCCCTTGGCTGCCGCGGGGATTGGGGAGAAAGACGAAATAGCCGCTTCGTACGAGCGAGAGCTCGGTCGCGCTCGCGGCATTGAGCCAGTGTGGCTGATGGGCACCAGCCGGTCCGCCGTGAACGATCACCACCATCGGGTGGCGCTGGTCGGCGGCGTACTGCTTCGGATGGAGCAGCCATCCTTGCACCGTGAATGCATCGCTCGCCCAGTGCAGGCTCTCGCTCTTTCCCCAGCCCGGTTCGAGGCCGTCGTTGACGTGAGTGACCTGCTTCCACTGGCCCACCGGCCCGACCCAGATCTCCGGCGGCCGGTCGAACGACTGGCGGATGAGCGCCGAGGTTCCGCCGTTTGTCGAGAGTGCGAGCCCGCCGACGCCGACGCCGGCCACGGCGCGAATGCTTTCGCCCGCCTGCCACGTGACCTTCGCCCCGCCGGTCGACGGGTCCACCGTCCCGGTGGCACTGCCGCCATCGGCCCATGCCGTGAACATGATCTGATTCGGATCTCGGGTCCAGGCAAGCCAGTTAGGCGAGACCGTGAGGCCGGGAGTCAAGTTGCGCGGGGTGCCGCCCGCCGCATCGATCACGTAGACGTCTCCGCCCGGGATGCCCTCGTCGCTCATCAGCCCGCCGACATACGCGATCCGCCCGCCGTCGGGAGACCACCGCGGCGAAGCGATCTGCATCCCGGGCCTGCCTAACGAGCGAGCCGTCCCGCCGGCCAAGTCGAGGATCCAGATCTCGTCCGTGTACCAGCCGCTGTCGCCCTGCCCGGGCGCCGCGGCCGCCACGAGGCGGGTGCCGTCGGGCGACCACTCGAACTCATGGACGTAGAGATCGGCCGGCGACACCGGTCGGACCGCGCCCGTGGCCACGTCCACCACGGCGATCCGCTGGATATCGAACTGCCGGCCGATGACGCCGGTATCCCGAGCCTGCGGCGCGAGCGGTCCCGACGGGCGGCTCGGCTTCGCGGTATTGAGGAGCGCGATGGTCCGTCCGTCGGGGGACCATCGGAGCGCGGCAACATTGCCCCGGAGCAGGGCGGCCTGACGGACGGAACCGGTCCTCCGCGTCAGGATGTAGAGCGCCGGCCGCCCCATCGTCTCGGAGAGATATGCCAGGCGAGAGCCGTCCGGCGACCAGGCGAGGTCCCGCGGGTCGCCGCTCCTGTTAGGCAGCGCGGGCCGGCCGACCGCCGCTCCCGACACCGCCATGAGGTTGAGGCCCGTCCCGCCGCCGGAGGCGCTCGGGCCAATCCACGCGAGCGTCGTTCCGTCCGGGGTGAGCGCCAGCTCGCGGAACGATCGCGCTTCTGAGCCGGCTTTCGAGGTCCGGCCGGTCTGGGCTGAGACGCCAATGGATGCCAAGGTCAGGACGACGGCGAGCGACGAGGCAAGTCGGGACATGGAGCTTTCGGTGACGGAATGAGACGGGCAGGGGCCGGCTTCGAAAGTAGCCTGGGCCTGCGGCCGCGGCGAGCCTTGAGCCGGGTGCAGACTGGTCGGCTGGTCTCGGCAGGGATCGCCCCTTCCGTCCGGAGCCGCTCCGCGGTAGCTTGGTCAGCGCTCCTTACCATACCAGGTCAGTCCACCGCCGAGACGCATGTTCCAGCCGGTTCGCACCCGCCGCACGTTCGAGGAAGCGGTCGCCCAGATCGCCGACGCCATTCGCGCCGGTGATCTCAAGAAGGGCGACCGGCTCCCGTCCGAGCGGGAGCTTGTCGCCCAGATGGCCATCAGCAGGCCGACGCTCCGCGAAGCGATCAAGGTGCTCGTGGAGTCGGGCGTGGTGCGGGTTAAGCCGGGTCCCGGGGGCGGCATGTTCGTCCGCTCGGATCTCGTCCCGGTCGACCTCGTGGTCGAGCGCCGCGAGCTCCGGGTGAACGAGGTGGCCGGCGTCCTCGAGGCCCGCCGCCTGTTCGAGCCGAGGGTGGCGCAGCTCGCAGCGCTCTACGCCACCGACGTGGACTTCGAGGCGATGGAGCGGACGATCAGTCTGCAGCGCGAGGTGATCGGCGACCGGCAGCGCTCGCTCCAGCTCGATCTCCGGTTCCACCTGCTGATGGCACGGGCCACCAAGAACCTCACGATCGTCTCGCTGATGCGCTCCCTCCTCAAGCAGCTCGAGATCGCCCGCGACATGGCTTTCAGGCCTCGGGACGAGAGCGAGCTCGCGATCGCGATTCACGAGCGGACGCTCAAAGCGATCAAGCTCGGCGACGAGGACGACATCGACGGGGCGATGGACGAGCACATGCGCTTTCTGGAGCGGATCTGGGAAGAGGAGTCGGGCCGGAGGCGGCTCCGGACCGCGCCGTCGTTTCTAGCGCCGCCGCCGGCGCGGTCCCGGCGAGCTCGTTGACTCGCTCAGTCGGTCATTACACCTAACGTTGGGCGGCCCATGGCTCTGATCATCGCATGCCCGCAGTGTGGTCCCCGGCCCTATACCGAGTTCTGGTGCAGCGGCGAGCTGCCCGAGGGTGGGCACGGCGGCGACCCCGGCGATCTCGAAGCGGACTATGCCCGGGTCTGGCTCCGCCGGAACGTCGCCGGCGAGCAGCGGGAGCGCTGGTTTCATCACGCGGGATGCCGGCGGTGGTGCTCGCTCACCCGCAACACCATCACCAATGCGATCCATGACATCGATTGACTTCGAGGGCCGCGAGATTCCGATCGAGCCCGGCGACACCATCGCGGCCGCCGTATACCGGAGCGGGGTCCGGATCTTCTCCCGGTCCTTCAAGTATCACCGAGCCCGCGGGGTCTACTGCGGCACGGGAGACTGTCCGAACTGCTCGATGACTGTGGACGGAGACCCTGCGGTGCGGACCTGTGTCACGCCCGCGGTCGCAGGGCAGAAGGTTGAGCGATCGACGGGATGGCCGTCGGCCGGCTTCGACGTTTTCGGAACGCTCTGGTGGCTTCGCGCGTTTCTGCCCGTCGGGTTCTACTACAAGTCGCTGCATCAGCCGGCCGGGCTCTGGTCGGTGGCGGAGGGCTACATCAGGAAGCTGGCCGGCCTCGGCGACGTGCCGATCGGTCATCCTCCCGGAAATCCTGAGCGGCGATATCACCACCCCGACGTCTGCGTCATCGGCGGCGGCATCGCGGGGCTGGCCGCGGCGCTTGCGGCGGCGGCGGGCGGCGCCCAAGTCGTGGTCTGCGACGAAGGCGGCGTGGGCGCGAAGCTGCCGCCGGGACCGCTTGCAAGCCGGGTCGCGGCCCTTCGCGATCTCGTGCGGGTGAGCCCGCGGGTTCTCTTGATCGAACACGCGACCGCGGTCGGGATCTACGAGGGACCGCTCGTCCCGATCGCGGGTCCGGACGCGCTCCATCTGGTGCTGCCCAAGAAAGTCATCGTGGCGACCGGCGCCTCGGAGCGCCACGGTGTCTTCAAAGGGAACGATCTACCGGGCGTCTGGCTTGCGCGGGGCGCCGCGCTGGCCGTGGGCCGAGACCGCCTAACGCTGGGCCGGAGCGCGGTCGTGGCGATCGACACCGAGGCCGGCCTGGAGAGCCTCGAGGCGAGTCGGGGCGCCGATGTTCCGGTTGCCGCCGTGCTGGTGCCGGCCGCGCTCGCCCCCCGAGTTCCGGGCGGCGCGCCCGTGATCGTGGGTGGTCGGCTGGTCGAGGCCCTCGGACGCCGGCGTGTGCGGGGTGCCGTGATCGATGGACCGGCGGGCCACCAGCGAATCGCCTGCGACACAATCGTTCTCGCGCTCGGCTTCGTGCCCCGCGACAATCTGGTGCGCCAGGCGAACGCCGGGCCGGTCGAGGTGAGCGTCGCTGGTGACGTGGCCAAACCGGGAGAGAGCTTTGCCGCTGCGGAGGCGAGCGGGCGCTCGGCGGGGGAGGGTAACCCGCCGGCGATGGAGCCCGCGCCGCTTCCGGCGGCGCCGCGGAACGGATTCGTCTGCCTCTGCGAAGATGTGACCGCGGCAGACCTCGATCTCGCCTGGCACGAGGGCTATCAGGGGACCGAGCTGCTCAAACGCTACAGCACGGTCACCATGGGCCCGTGCCAGGGCGCCATGTGTCACGGGCATCTCCGCAGCTTCGTGGCGGAGCGCTCGCCGGTGCCGATGCTGAGCGGCGCGACGACCTCTCGTCCGCCGGCCCGCCCCGTTAGGCTCGAGGACGTCGCCGCTGGGGCCCGCTATCCGCTCGAATGGCATACCGCGCTCCATGACCGCCATCTCGAGATGGGCGCCGTCATGGAGTGGGCCGGGATCTGGAAGCGGGCCGAACGGTACGGCGACGTGCTGGAGGAGTATCGCGCCGTCCGCGAGCGGGTCAGCATCATGGACGTCAGCACGCTCGGCAAGTATCAGATTGCCGGCCGCGACGCGACCGCGTTCCTCGAGCGTCTCTATCCGTGCCGGGTCGCAGACCTCAAGCCGTGGCGGAGCCGGTATGCGCTCCTGCTCAACGAAGCGGGTTACGTGTTCGATGACGGGCTCGTCGGATCGCTCGGCGGCGAGGGGTACTACTGCACGTTCACCAGCAGCGGCGCCGACGCGATGGAGAGCTGGCTCAGGGACTGGGCCGAGAGCTGGGGCCACTCGGTCCGGATCGTGAACCAGACCAGCACGCTCAGCGCCATCAACGTCGCCGGGCCCCGAGCGCGCGATCTGCTCGCCAAGCTCACCCGCGATCCGGTCAACGCGCGGTCGATCCCCTACAGCGGCATGAGCCGCATCACCGTAGCCGACGTCCCCTGTCTCGCGCTCCGGGTCGGGTTCGTCGGCGAGCTCAGCTTCGAGCTGCATCATCCCCGGCTCGAGTCGGTCCGGCTGTGGGACGCGCTGCTCACGGCGGGAGCCGAGCTCGGGATCAAGCCGCACGGCCTCGAAGCGCTCCGGCTGCTCCGGCTCGAGAAGGGGCACATCATCGTCGGCCAGGACACCGATTTCGACAGCTCACCGGCCAAGCTCGGTCTTGAGTGGGCGGTCAAGATGGACAAGCCCGACTTCGTCGGCCGGCCTGGGCTGCTCCGGCTGGCATCGATCCCGCCTAACCGGGTGCTCCGAGCCTTCACGTTCCCGGGCAAAGAGGCGCCGCTCGACGGGGCCCAACTTCTCGCCGGCGACGAGCGGGTCGGCTTTCTCACCTCGTCTCGCTTCTCACCCGCACTTGGCCACGGCGTCGCGCTGGGCTTCGTCTATCGGACGCCGAACGGATTTCCCACGAATGTTCTGGCGGTGGACGGAACCGGGCGGCTGTTGATGGGCTCCGTCGCTCCCACGCCATTCTATGACAGAGAAGGAGTCCGGCTCCGTGCTTAAGGTATTCTCCACCGAGGCGGCGATCATTGCGTGTCACGCGGAGCCGGCGGCGCTCGGGCGGCTGGCGGCCCCCGACGGCGGCTTCGTCGCTCGGATCGCGCCGGACGAAGTCTGGCTCATCGGCCGGCGGACCGCTCGGGCCGAGCTCGTGCGTCGCGCGGAGGAAGAGGTCGGCGCTCCGGCCGGAGACGGCTTCGTCGCCGATCAAACCGACGGGTGGGCGATCTGGTCCGTCGGAGGCGCCCTGGTGCGTGAGGTGCTCGGCCGTCTGACCATCATCGAGATACCGGCCGCGGCTCCGGCCTTCGTTCAAGGCGCGATCTCGGGAGCTCCCGGGAAGATCCTCGTCGACGGCGACGTCGCGCATCTCATGGTGCCGTCGCCGTTAGGCCACCACCTCCGCGACCGGATCGTGGCGGTCTGCGGGGACCTCGAGCCCGCGCTCGACGAGCCCCGGGCGTTCGTGCTCTCCGTTGGCGCGAGGTAATGATGCTTCGACTTCTCCGGCGCGAGACGCACATTCGCTCGCAGACGCTCGGCTCGTCGTACGATGTCGTCATCATCGGTGGAGGCGGGCACGGGCTCGCAACCGCCTATTACCTGGCGAAGGAGTTCGGCGTCAAGGACGTCGCGGTCCTCGAGCGGTCCTACATCGGGTCCGGTGGGACCGGACGGAACACCACCGTGCTCCGCGCGAACTACAAGACCCCCGACACCATTCGATTCTATCAGAAGAGCTTCGACCTCTACGCTTCGCTGGCGCAGGAGCTGGACTACCACATGCTCCGCTCCGAGCGCGGGCTGCTCTGGCTGGCGCACTCCGAGGCCCAGCTCAGGAATCAGCGGGAGCGGGCGCTCCAGAATCAGCACTTCGGGGTCAACACCGTCTATCTCGACGCCCGCCAGGTCGCGGACGTGTGCCCGCAGATCGACATGACGGCGGGCGGGAAGCGGCCGATCCTGGGCGCGGCCTATCATCCGCCGGGCGGCATCATCCGACACGATGCGGTCGCGTGGGGCTACGCGGCGGCCGGCCAACGGTTGGGCGTGCACATCCATCAAGGGGTTGAGGTCACCGGGGTGAGGATCGAGCACGGGCATACGGTCGGCGTCGAGACGAACCGGGGGTTCATTTCCGCCGGCAAGGTGTTGAGCGCGGTCGGCGGGTACGTGACCCAGGTCGCCGACATGGCCGGCATTCGTCTGCCGATCGTCACCCACCCGTTGCAGGCGTTCGTCACCGAGTCCTATAAGCCTGTGCTCGATCGGATCGTCGCCTCCGCCGATCTGCACATCTATGTGTCGCAGAGCGCCCGCGGCGAGCTCCTCGTCGGCGCGGAGATCGACCCGTACACGAGCTATTCGACCCGGTCGACGTTCCCGTTTCTGGCGTCCTGTTCGTCGCGCGCCATCGATCTGTTCCCGTTCATGGCCAAGCTCAAGATTCTCCGCCAGTGGACCGGCGTTTGCGACATGACGCCCGACTATTCGCCGCTCATGGGCGTCACCGAGGTCGATCGATTCCACATCTCGTCCGGGTGGGGAACCTGGGGCTTCAAGGCGATTCCGGCCTCCGGTATCCTCATGGCCGAGCTGCTCGCGACGGGGAAGGTGCCGGCGTTGATGGCACCGTTCGCGCTCGACCGGTTCCGCTGGGATCGTGCCGTGTCGGAGCGTGCGTCGGCAGGAACGCACTGATGCGGTCGGTCGGGCGCGATCCCTCGACCGTTGCGCCGCTTCGGAAATGGCAGAGCCGCTCGCGAACCGATACGACCCACGCGACCTCCAGTCGCCTAACGAACGAGTTTATGGGTATGAAGGTTGTCACATTGCTGGTCGCCGCGGGCCTGGCGTCCGCGTCGCTCCACGCGCAGCGCGCGGGCGTGCCTCGCTTCGGCGTCAGGATTCCGATGCGTGACGGGATCCGGCTCGTCGCCAACATCTGGGTGCCGGACACGGTCGGCAAGCACCCGACGATCTTGTTTCGCACGCCTTACGATAAGACCGCGCAATTCCGCCGATACAAGGCCGCCGAATACGTGAAGCGCGGCTACGCGGTCGTGATCCAGGACACCCGCGGCCGCGGTGACTCCGAGGGGGACTTCAACTTCTACTTTCCCGAAGCCAAGGACGGCTACGATACGATCGAGTGGATCGCGGCCCAGCCGTGGTCCAACGGGCGGGTTGGGACCGACGGCGGGTCGTATCTCGGCACCGTTCAATGGCTCGCCGCTCGGGAGAAGCCGCCGCACCTGGCCTGCATGATCGCCACGGCGCCGTCGGGCCGGATCTTCGATGAGATACCCTATGAGGGCGGCGCGTTCCGGATGGATTGGGCGCTCCCATGGCTCAACGGCGTGGCCGGCCGGGTCGATCAGGGCGAGCTGGCCGAGACGGTTGCGTGGGACTCTGTCTTCGCGAGAAGGCCGCTCACGTTGATGGACACGGCGAGCGGACGTCCGCTCGCGCTCTACCAGGCCTTCCTCAAGCACAGCACCTTCGACGACTACTGGAAGCCGATCCAGTTTGCACCGGCCGACTTCGCGAAGATCACCATCCCAACGCTCACGGTGACCGGCTGGTACGACGGCGATCAGCCCGGCGCGCTGTCCTATTGGGACGGTCTCGAGAAGGCCGCGCCCAGTCCTTCGAGCCATTTCCTGATCATTGGCCCGTGGGTCCACGCGCATACATACATGGGCGGCGAGCGAAAGATCGGCGAGATTCAATTCGACTCGACGTCGATCCTTCCGATCCAGCAGATCCGGCTGGCCTTCTATGATTGGTGTCTCAAGGGGACCGCGAAGAGCTTCGACGCGCCACGCACCAGGACGTTTGTCACCGGTATCAATCGGTGGCGTACCTTCGACAAGTACCCGGCCACCGGAACCACGATCAAAGCCTTCTATCTCCACAGCGGCGGCTCGGCCAACACCATCGACGGCGACGGCAGACTGTCGCTCGAAAAGCCCGGCGCCGAGCCTCCGGATCAGTTCACCTACGACCCGAAGAAGCCGGTACCGGCGATGCCCACTGCCCGCGATCACCGGGCGGTCGAGCGCCGGAGCGACGTCCTCGTGTACACCAGCGAGCCGCTGACCGATACGCTCGAGGTGTTAGGCCGCGTCTTCGTCGAGCTCGAAGCGGCGACCGATGGGAAGGACACCGATTTTACCGCGAAGCTGCTCGACGTATACCCCGATGGCCGGGCGATCGCGCTCGGGCCGCACGCCGGCGGAGTGCGCCGGGCACGGTATCGGAACGGCTACCTCAAGGAAGAGCTGCTCACGCCCAATCAGCCGACCAAGTTCTCGATCGAGCTGTTCGACATCGGTCACGGCATCTTGCCCGGCCATCGGCTTCGGGTCGAGATTTCGAGCAGCGCGTCCCCATTCTACAGCCCGAATCAGAACACCGGCAATCCGGTCGCGACCGATACCGAGTGGCGGGTTGCCCGACAAACGGTGTTCCACGAGGGGGCGCGGATGTCGCGGCTTCTCTTGCCGATTCCCCCGAACCACTGATCTCCGCCATGGCTCGTCTTGCAGGTCGTATCGCGATCGTCACCGGCGCCGGACGCGGCCTCGGTCGCGCCCACGCGCTGTTCCTCGCGTCCGAGGGCGCCAAAGTCCTCATCAACGATCTCGGCGCCGATCTGTTCGGTCAGGGCGTGGACAAGTCCCCGGCGCAGCAAGTCGTCGAGGAGATTCTGGCGGCAGGCGGTGAGGCGGTGGCGAGCGGCCACGACGTCGCCGATTGGGAGCAGGCCCAGGCGATGGTTAGGCTCGCGATCGACACGTTCGGGGGCCTGCACGTCCTCGTGAACAACGCCGGCATCTTGAGAGACCGGGCCCTCGCCAATATGAACGAGGGCGAGTGGGACTCGGTCATCCGGGTCCATCTCAAAGGCCACGCCGCGCCGACCCGGCATGCGCTCGCCTATTGGCGCGATCAGGCCAAGGCGGGAGCGAGGGTGCAGACGTCCGTGATCCACACGACGTCGACGACGGGGCTCTTCGGCAACTACGGGCAGGCGAATTATGGCGCCGCAAAGCTCGGCATCGTCGGCCTCTCCCGCATAACGGCGATCGAAGGCGAGAAATACGGGGTTCGGTCGAATGCGATCTCACCGTCCGCGCGAACCCGGATGCTCGACTCGATCCCGGGCATGACCGAGCGATTCCCGAAGCCGACAGGGCCCGACGCGAACGACATGTTCGATCCGGCCAATATGTCGCCGCTCGTGGGATGGCTCGCCGAGGCCGAGTGCCCGGCGACCTCGCAGATCTTTCACGTGATCGGGAACCGCGTGTTCGTGATCGCCCCGCCGACGATCGCGAGCGAGTGGGTCCACGACGGAAATCGGTGGACGCCCGCGGCGCTCGAG
>JBDTOH010000153.1:0-10809 GCA_039933355.1 Gemmatimonadota bacterium
GATGTCTACGTTGAATCCCTCGCCGACAAAGGGCGGCATGAAGAGCGGGGTCGCGCCGGAGACGCCGGGAACCGCTCGGAATTTCGCCACGACCTGCTCATGCAGCGCGAGGACCTCCCGTTGGTTTCCGCCAAGCCGGGACGGAAGGGAGATCTGAATCAGTGACACGCCATCGCTGGAGAAGCCGAGATCGAGGCGCTGAAGTCGGGCGAGGCTCCGGGTTAGGAGACCGGCGCCCGCGAGCACGACGAAAGCGAGCGCGATCTGGGCGCCGACCAGCGCGTGCCGGAGCCCACTGCGCCGGCCCGACTGACCCCTGGAGCCGGAGCTTACGCGGAGGAGCGCCGCCGGATCGATCCGAGCCGCTGCTATCGCTGGCCCGAGCCCAAACAGCAGCACAGCGACAACGGTCACCAGAGCGGCGACGGTGACCGGTGCCCCCCCGAGCCGAATCATGTCGAGCCGCGGCAGGTCGGCCGGAGGCATCACGAACAGCGCGCGGAGCAGACCTAACGCCACCAGCAGGCCGAGGAGGCCGCCCCCGGCAGCGAGCAATGTGCTCTCGAGGAGTACGTGCTTCGCGATGTCGCCGTATCCCGCACCGAGCGCGCGCCGAATGCCGATCTCGCGCGTGTGTCCGTGAGCCCGCAGCAAGAGCAGGTTGCCGACATTGAGGCAGGCGGCGAGAAGGAGCAGAAGGGCCGCTGATGTGAGGACGAGGAGTGCCGGGCGGACATTGCCGAGGACCGCCTCGGATAAGGTCTGCGCCGCAGCTCCGACAGGTACGGCAAGATTGCTCGACGCCTCGTCCGCCCGCCGGAGGAAATTGAACAGCTCTGCACGCGCCATGGCGGGGGATGCGTCCGGAGCCAGCCGACCGACCACGAACACGGTGACGTAGGACTGACCCGCGATGGTGGTGAAGGGGACGACCGGCGCCCAGACATCGGTACCCACCGGGTAGTCCAGCCCAGCGCGTGCCACCCCGACGATCGTGTAAGTCAGGCCGCGGAAGCCGCGCATCGTCAGGCGCCGCCCGATGATGTTCGGGTCGCCCGCGAATTGCTGCGTCCATACGTTGTGGCTGATGACCATCACGGGCTCGGCGCCCACGACATCGTCGGCCGGTTGCAGCGGTCGGCCGAGCGCGGTGGTGGAGCCGAGGGTCTGGAAGAAGTTCCCGGTGACGAGCGCATGTCTGAGCGACAGGTTCCGGTCACCGTCGGCCATCGGGTACGGGATGACGCCCCAATGAGGGACGGCGGCGGCTTCGCTCAGGGTTCGGCTCGCGGCGCGAAACCGCTCGTACTGCGGCAGGCGGAGCTGGAGCTGGGTTTGCGCACCCTCGCCGACACCCCACAGGACCACCACGCGGTCCTGGTCGCGGACCGGCAACCGGCGCCAGAGGACGGCGTCCGACACGGTCAGCATGGCGACTGTCATCCCGATGCCGAGACCGAGGATGAGCACGACGGTCGCCGCGAAGGCGGGTGCCCGGCGGAAGCCGCGAACCGCTACCTCGATGTCATGAACCAGCCGATTCATCTGCGCCTCCTCCGCCGCTCAGTCGGACGTGAGAACCGTCATTGGATCGATCCGGGCCGCACGCCGGACGGGCCAATAGCAAGCGAGGGCGGTGACCGCCATCATCCCTGCCGCGACGGTCAGGTAGGTCAGTGGGTCGCTCGGGCGGAGCTCGTAGAGGAGCGAGGCCAGCAGACGCGTGATGCCTAACGCAAAGGCCAAGCCGATCCCCATTCCGAGCGCGGTGAGGCGGAGCCCCCGGCCGAGGACGAGCCGACGGATCTGCGCGGTTTGGGCTCCCACAGCGATGCGGATCCCGATCTCGCGGGTCCGCTCCTGGACGAACGACGCCATCACCCCGAAGAGCCCGATGGTGGTGAGCAGGATCGCGATCAGCGCGAACGTCGTGAGAAGACCGGTGCTGAAGCGCGGCCTGGCAAGCGGTGCGGCGAGCGCGTCCGGTATCGTCTCCACGCCGAGCGTCTCGACGCTCGGATCGAGCTGATGGGCGATCGATCGAACCAGTCCGAGCACCGCACCGGGCGCGAGCGTCGAGCGGACTGCCAGAACGGAAGGCGGGAGGCCCATGAGCGAGTCAAGCCGTTCGAGCGGGAGATACACCGTCGGAACGTCGCGGGTCAGGTTCCGGTATCGCGAGTCGGCAGCTACGCCGACCACACTGTACCACATCGATGGTGACTCGGCGCCTCCGAACTTGAGGCGCTCCCCGATCGGATTCCTCCCTCGCCATGCCTCGCGAGCAAACGCCGCGTTCACGATCACGGACGGCGGCCCGGCCCGGTCGCTCGTGCTGAACGGCCGGCCCCGCACAATCGGGATGGCGAGCGTCGCGAAGAAGTTCGGCGCCGCGGCTTCGAGGTCGACCGAGGAGTTCCGCCCGGCCTGGGCGGCAGTTTGACCGGGGAGAGCGTAAAACGTCGAGTAAGCGTTAGGTCCCGCGAAGGGCAGGGTCGTGGTCGCCGTGACGGCGCGGATTCCCGGCGCCGCGGCGAGACGCTCGCTCAGCCGGCCGTAGAACGCGATCGTGGCTGGCAGGTCGGCCCGGGTTGGGGTCGTTCGGGGAACATTGACCAGTGCGAGACCACTTTGATCGACACCGAGGTCGACTCCACGAAGGTTGCTCAAACTCCGAACCAGGAGGCCCGCCCCCGAGAACAGGACCACGGCCACCGCCACCTGGCCGACGATCAGCGCTTCCTGGAGCCGCCGGTTCGCGGACGATCCGGTGGCCCCGCGTTGCGATCCGCGGAGGGAATGGAACGGAGTGGATCGGGTGATCCACAGGGTCGGGATGAGCCCGAATCCCACGGTGGCGATGACTGCGGCGAGAAGCGCAAATGCCAGCGCTCCCCGATCGACGGTCACCTCGCTCAACCGGGGGAGATCGGCCGGCGCTCCCCGCACCAGCATCCCAACGGCGGCGAACGCCAGCAGCGTCCCGGCGACTGCCGCGGCGACTGCCAGCATCGCGTTCTCGATGCTGATCTGACCCACGAGCCGGCTCCGCTCAGCCCCGAGTGCAGCGCGGACCGCGAGCTCGCGGGTGCGGGCGCTTCCCTGGATTAGGAACAGCCCGGCGGCGTTCGCGAGCGAGATCAAGAGCACCAGGGCAACCGCGCCCGAGAGAGCGGTGACCGCCGTCCGCACATTGCCGAGACCCGATCGAGCAGCGGCTCTGCGAACCCGATCTGCCCGTGCAGCTCGTTCGGATTGATCGATTCCTGCCGGGTTATGAAGGTACGGACGGCCGCTTGCGCCTCTTGGGCGCCGATGCCGGGCCGGAGCCGCCCCACGATGCTGTACGCCCCCACGATGCTGCGATCGACGTCCTTGGCGCTCCGCTCGTAGGTGATCCACATCTCGGTGCCGCGCGGAAAGTCGAACCCGGGCGGCGCGACACCGATGATCGTGACATCCTCGGTGCCGAGCCGCATGGGTCGGCCGACCACGCCGGCATCCCCTCCAAACGCGCGCTGCCAAACCCCATAGCCGATCACCGCCAGCCGGCTCGGCGAGTAGTCCGACGAGTCGGGAAAGAATCGTCCGAGCGCGGGCGCCACACCGAGCAGAGAGAAGAAGCCGGTCGTGGCGATCATCGCTCGAGCGTCGAAACCTGCTCCAGCGGAGTGAACTCGATAGGCGATCGGGCCGTCGTTCTGAACTCCTGCAACCCCCGCGAAGATCGGCCGGAGGGCGCGCAGCCCGATCACGTCCGGAAGCGAGAACGGGATGTCGAGTGAATCGTTCTTGACGTGTTTCGTGATAAAGACCAGGCGGTCCTGCTCCCGAACGGGCAGTGGCTTGAGCAGCACCCCATACGTCACGCTGAACATCGCCACTGACGCGCCGATGCCAAGGGCGAGGGTCACGACGGTCACAGCGGCGTATCCTCGCCGCCGGCTGAGGGAGCGGAAAGCGAACAAGAGGTCCCGAACTGCGCCTTCGACCAAACGTTTCATCGCGTCAATCTCCGGTGACCATAGGCCTGGAAGCCTCGTGCCCCCTCCGTGCCCGCCCGGCTTAAAGATCGTCACCAATAGAGGAACCCGCCATTCCTGCGTGGGGGTTTGCGACCAGAGGGTGTGGGGGGAGCGGGGCGTGGGTCGCGGGTTTGGTCGTGGCCGGACCAACCGGCTCGAGCGCCGTCATGGCCGCCTAACGTCGCCGGTCGGCCTATATTCTTGGGAGATAGCCCGGCGGCTCCCGTCCGGCTTCTTCGCGGCTCATTGCTGAGCCGTCGGATCCATGCCCAAACGTCCGCTCGAGGTCGCGACCGCTATGCCCAACGGCCCATCGCCGGAGACCCGGTGCCCGATTCCCGGCGTCACCCGCACCGGATTCCTCAAGCCGTTCATCACGCGACCCAACATCGTGGTCGGCGACTATACCTACTACGACGATCCCCGAGGCCCGGAGCACTTCGAGGAGAACGTCCTGTACCACTTCGACTTCATCGGCGATCGCCTGATCATCGGCAAGTTCTGCTCGATCGCGGCCGAGGTTCGGTTCATCATGAACGGCGGGAATCACCCGACGACTTGGCTCACCACCTATCCGTTCCCGATCTTCGGCGAGGGCTGGGAGGCGGCCATGCCGTCCACTTGGCCGATGCGGGGCGACACCGTGGTCGGCAACGATGTCTGGATCGGATATGGCGCCACCATCATGCCCGGGGTCCAGATCGGCGACGGCGCAATCATCGCGACCGCGACCGTGGTCACGAAGGACGTGCCCGCCTACGCCATCGTGGGCGGGAATCCCGGTACGATCCTCCGCTACCGCTTCGATGACGAGACCGTTGCCCGGTTGCTGGCCATCCGCTGGTGGGACTGGGATGCGGAGACCATCACGCGGCACGTGCGCGATCTCTGCAACGGCGACGTCGCCGCGCTCGAAGGCGCCGCCTAACCGGTCCCGTTACAACCGGGGGATCCAGCGCCGCACGGTCGAGCGGTATTCGTCATGGCTCCGACCGAACAGCCGCATCAGGGTGGGCTCCTGGGCCTAGATCCGGCCTCTCAGCCGGTGCCGGCGGATATGCGCGGCCCCGTCGGCGTCCTGCCACGTCCCCAGGACAAATCCCGGTCCCACCTGGAGGAGCCCGAGGCCCGGCGGGAGTGTGACTTCGCCTCGGAGCGCGCCGGTCGAGTCGAACACGCTCGCGACGGTCGGGCCGTGGACCGGCTCGTTGTAATGCTCGACCCAGATCGACCCATCCGATCCGACCACCAGGTTCTGAAACGCGGGCTTCGTCGCCGGACCCGCGATGCTCGAGAGGGCTCGTCTCCCCGCCTCGCGGTATTCGGCTCCCAATCCGTTGATGTAGTCGGCCAGCATCGAATCGGCCTCGGCTGCGGGAACTCGCTGCGGAGCGATTGCGCGGCGAATCAGGCGAAGCAGCCTGCCCGACGAGTCGTGGACCGCGATCTCGAATCGATCGGTCGGCGCGACATAGATCTTCGTCCCAGTGACCGCGACCAGGGTGGTGCGGCCGAACGGTCGCTCGTACCACAGCTCCATCTTGCCCAAGAGCGCGAAGGCCCCTTCCTTGCCGGGCGCGGTCCCGAGTGAGTCGACATCGCCGCCATCGGGGCGGTATCGAAGCAGATTGGTCGGTGGTCGTACCAAGCCAGGCGCTCGCGGCTTTCCGGTTGGCGGCGTGCTGGTGAAGAGCACGGATCCGTCGGCGAGCACCCCTTTACCCCACGGGAATCCTCCGATTCGAGACGACGTGACGGTTCGGAACCGGAGGAACCGTCCGTCGGGCGCGAATACCTGAGCTCGCCGATTGAAAGGCTCGAAGGTGTAGAGCGTATCTCCACTGCCCACAAACACCCACCCGAATCCTTCGAATTCGCCCGGACCCGCCCCGATGCGTCCGATCGTCTCGAGAGATTTCCCGGTGGAATCGAAGACCCTGAGCTCCTGGGTCCCCCAGCCGGCCGCGACGATCCGGCCGTCGCTGAGCACGTGGGCGGAGAGATAGGAGCTCCTGAACAACTGTCGCGGGTCCGCCGTGTCGCGGCCGATGTCGATCTCGGGCAGCGAATCGATCGTGAAAGGCCCCGGCTGGTTAGGAGCAGCGCTCGCCACGATCTCGATGCCTGCGCTGTCACGGAACTGGACCGCGTCGGGCCCGGTGCGGGCCGCCCCACAGCCGCTGAGCAGGATGCAGGTCCAGGCGGTCCGTCCGGGATGTCGTCGAATCACGATGGGTCGGGTCGAGAGCTACGGGGCGGGTGGCTTCTTGGCGCGGCGCTGGAGGAGGGCCCCGAGCATCGCGCCCAAGTTCAGGACCGAGAGGGCAGCGCCGCCGATGATCAGTCCGGTGGCCACGCGGCGCAATACGCTGAGGCGATGGATACCGACCAGCACGAGAGCGACTTTGGTGATCAACAGCGTCGCCGCGGTCGAGAATAGCAAGAGCTGGAGCAGGAGCAGCGGCTGATAGCCGAGCCCGGCATACAACCAATACATCGCGACGCCGACGAGGAGCCAGGCGAGGAGCGCGGTCTTCCCCGAGGTGCCCAGGGGCAGCTCGCGAAGCAGTGGGACGACGAGCAATGCCAGAACGAGCAGCATCATGAGCAAGCGCACGCTCCCCCAGAACAGCTCCCGAGGAGTGGCGTCCTCAGCGGTGTGAGGGGCGGGACCTCGCATCTGGCTCTCGTCCTCCCAAGGTGGAATACCACAGCGCCGCGACGCTCAACCTACCAGACCGTCGCGGACGCGGCCAGGGTCCATCACAGGCGCTGCTATCGGCTCCGTGTTATGCTGGCCTCCCGGCCGACCATCGGCGCCGAGAACCCGCGCTCATCATGATGGAGCAGGGAGCCACGAGCGGGCCGCGAGGAGCGCCAGGAGCGCAAGCGGCACTTGAAGAATGAGTCCCAGTCCCCCGATCCAAAGCAGCTTCCTCCGCGACGCGATCCCGCCGCGCAGGCAGGCCCGTGCGATGCCCCATCCATACGGAAGGCTCACGAGGATTGCCGTCACCAGGCCCGGCACGTAGTCGCGAAAGGCCAGGGCCTGCAGGCCATGGGTCACCCCGTTGCCGACGAAGGCGCCCGTGAGGAGCAGGAATGGCACAGGAGAAGCACCGGCCTTAACGGCCCGGGTTCCATGCCATGTGGCCACCAGATACCCAACGGAGAGAACAGCTATGGCGAAGCTGACCTGTGACGCTGTAATGGTCGCAAACGGCTGGACCAATTCGGGGAGGCTGCCCGCGTGGGCGCGGAGCCACGGCTCGACCGTGAGGATCTCCTCCGTATCGTGCACCGCGAACGCGAGAGGGCCCAGCCACATCCAGCCGCTCACCTTCATGCGCCACTCCGGACGG
Source organism: Gemmatimonadota bacterium (assembly GCA_039933355.1). Taxonomy (GTDB): domain Bacteria; phylum Gemmatimonadota; class Gemmatimonadetes; order Gemmatimonadales; family GWC2-71-9; genus SHZU01. The sequence continues at coordinate 7,388 of JBDTOH010000153.1, forward strand.
TGATTCGTTAGGCGGACTGCCGCGCCTGGCCGGGCTGCGAGGGCCGCCGGAAAGTTCCGGGTGTGGTACGGCGAGCGGCTCGACGCGCGAAGGCCCCTCAGCTGCCGCCTGGTGGAGCAAGCCGCTCTTCGTCTCGCTGCTTGATGAGAAGGCGCTCGGCGAAGTCCAGCCGCTCTTCGACTTCGGCGAGCCGCGCCTCCATGCTTCCGAGCTCGTGCAACCGTCTCTCCAGGTCTTCGCGGAGGCCCGGCTGTCCGGGCGGCAATCGCCGCTGCCGTCTCAGCGCGAGAATGCCAACCCAGACCGCACCGGTGATGAATCCCGTCACAAGAGCCCACACCACCACGTTCGACATGCGCAGCCTCCGGTCCGGTCTCGGTCCCTGTTAGGCGACAACCGATGGCGTCAGTACGATGGGAGCCGAGCGATCGGGTTGGGCGACGTAGACCGGCGCGGGTTGGTCGTAGAAGTCGTCCGGCATGCCCGGCCCGACCGACCCCGCTCACTCTCTCCGCGGTATCACGCTGATGGAGCCGTTGTTTTCGAGCACACAGCAGTGGACGTCCTCCACGGCGAGACATCCGGCCTCCCGCAGCGCTGCGTTGAGCTCATGGTGGGTCAGGCGGGCGTCCTGGAGGCTCTTGTCGTAGAGCTTGCCGTTGTGAATCAGGACCTGGGGCCGGCCTTCGATGATCGACTCGATCCGTTTGCTTCGATGCGTGGCGATCGACACGATCGAGTTGAGCATGATCAGCGTGATGGCGGAGAGCAGGCCGCCGACCAGCGAATTGTCGCCGCCGTTCATCGAGTTTTGGACCGCGTTGGACAGCACGAGCAGGAGCACGAGGTCGAACGGCGCCAGTTGGCCGATTTGCCGCTTACCGGTGATCCGGATGAGGCCGAGAAGGAAGGAGTAGACGATGGCCGACCTGATGATCAGCTCCCACCATGGAACGCCGGTCTTCCACATACGACCACCTCCAGTGCTCCGGGCCCGATGCAGCGCCTAACGATTCGCGCCGGAGCAGTGCCCGTGCGTCGATGCCGGCCGTTCCGCACCCCCTGGCTAAACATACCCGAGCGCGGGCGCCTTCACCAAAGCTCGCTGCGCCGGCGGCGCACCTACTCGTCGGGTCGGTCGTATACGCAATACGCCCAGTAGCGCCGCGGGCGGAGCCGAGGGCCGTGCCACCCGAACCGGCGCAGCCGCTTCCCGATCAGCCCGTTCATGAGACCGTGGCCTGCGAGGAGGACCTGACCATGGACCGAAGCGAGGCGGGCGAGGAGGGTTGCCGCGGTAGCCGCCCGACGCCTGGCCTCGGGAAAACTCTCCACGTGCGGCGACCAGCCGGAGTACCAGGCAGACCGGGCGACCACCGCCCACACCTTGGGAGGGAGGCGCAGCTTGGTGTTGAACGCGGTCGGTAGCCACACCTCTCGAAATAGCGGATCGACGAGCGGCGCCGTGCCTGGAGCGAGCAGTGCCGCAGACTCGAGGGAGCGGCGCAATGGGCTCGCGGCGATCGCGGGGCTGTTTCGCGCGAGCCGTTCGAGCGCGGCCGGCGGACGATAAGTGGGATCGATCGGCGCCGTATCGATGCCCGCCACCCACTCGGCGAGAGCCGAGCCGGGAATCGGGGTCATCGAGTCCCACAGGGGCTTGCCGTGCCGGGCTAGGATGATCCTGGGCAACCGCACCTCACCGAGAAGGGAGCTGCAACCATGCGGCGAGCCCGGCCGACTTCTGCTCCGCGCGCCACGGCCCGCCGTTCGGGCTCCCGAGCTCCGTAACCCGGCGACGAAGCGATGCCCAGGGCTGCCCGAGCAATGGCGGCGCCTCCGCCTCGAGCTCTTGTTCGAGCACGGCATCCCACGGGATCCCGCTCGCGGTGAGCGCGTCGCCGACGACTCGGCGGAACAGTTGGCCTTCGAGCGCGTGGATCCGGATGTGGGGATTCGAGATGGTCGCAGGATCGGTCGCGCTGGCGCCCACGACCGCCGCGCGCCGCGGCGTGTGCCCGGACTTCCGGTACCCGGCGATGAGCTCGGCGATGTTTCGCTCGGCGCACCGTTCGACGAGGCGGACGAGACGGGTCACGATCCGCTGGTCGGGCTGCGCCTTGCCGAATCCTTCGTGATACGGCTGCACGGAGGCCAGCTCCTTGGGATCTGCGAGGTCGATCCGGCGGGCGTCGAGCACCGTTGGAGACGAGGCCGGTCCCCGCAGCAGGACGACCGCGGCCCAGCCGGACTTGACCCGGAATCCGAGCGTCAAGTATCCGTCCCTCCACCGAAGAGCGCGTCCGCGCGCCGCTTCATCTCGGCGGGGGAGACCGACTCGATCCGGCTGGCAAGCCACCAGACATGGCCGAAGGGATCGAGGAGCTTTCCGCCCCGGTCGCCGTAGAACTGGTCTGCGACCGGCCGGAGCACGGTCGCGCCCGCGGCGACGGCTCGATCACACGCCGCGTCCACGTCGGCGACGTAGACGTGAATCGTGACCGAAGACCCGCCGAGACTCGCGGGGCCGCGCACCTCCATCTCGGGATACTCGTCGGAGAGCATCACCCGGCCTCCGCCGATCTCGAGCTCGGCGTGGCCGACCCGGCCGTCGGGATCCGTGAGCCGGATCAATTCCGTCGCGCCAAAGGCTCGGCGGTAGAACTCGATCGCGTCCACGCCCTTGGCGACCGCCAAGTAAGGGGTGATTGGGGGCTGATCTCCCGGGATCGGGCTGGGCTTGTCGGGCATGGCGTAGGCGCTCCGTAAGTTGTCTACGACGATCACGGCACTTCCTCAGTGCCGCTCGCTACTGATATGGCTCAGCGCGGTTCGGATCCTGGCTGCACTGACCTCGAGGTCGGGGCGGTGATGCACGTGCTCGGGACCGAATCTGAGCCCGAATCCGTCACCGCGAAACCGGGGGAAGACGTGGAGGTGAACGTGGAGCACCTCCTGCATGGCCGCTTCGCCGTCCGCGAGGAGCATGTTGACGCCCTCGCAATGGAGCCCGCTTGCGCGGAGACCCGCTGCCATGTGATGCGCCACCTCCATGAGCTGCCCCGCGGCCTTGGCGCCGAGGTCCGCGAGGTGGGTGGCGTGCCGAACTGGGACGACGACGAGATGGCCCGGGTTGATGGGCCGAATGTCCATGAACGCCGCACAGGCGTCGTCGCGATAGAGGAAGCTGGCGGGTTCTTGACCGGCGAGGAGCCGGCAGAAGATGCAGTCGGTCATGAAGAGGTGCCCTAATCCGTCCGGATCGGTTAGGCGGCGCTAAGGAAACTGGCCGAACAGGTCGTGCGCCGGCCAGCTCCGAACCTGGCCCAGCGCCTCGCTCATCTTCGGGTCGATCTGACCGGCGAACAGCGATCCCGGCGTCATCTCGCGGGCATTGAAGAGGAGCGCGATCGTCACGCCGC
>JBDTOH010000154.1:0-10804 GCA_039933355.1 Gemmatimonadota bacterium
GGATGATCGGATCCTCGTCGAGCGCCTCGGCGGTGGCACCCTTCCGCTGGACGCTGACCGAGGGATGAAACCAGGTTCCTAACCCGCGATCGGTGAGCCGCTGGCGCCACCACCAGACGAGGTCGCTCGTGCGGGTCACGCCGGGCGTGATGGTCCGGCTCGAGAACATCTCCTCGATCATGCTCCAGACTTCGGCGGTCAGCTTGGCGTAAAAGGTCTCCTCCTCCGGGAGGCGGGTCGCGATCAGCTCGACAGCCATGTCTTCAGCCGGCGCGAATCGGGTCGTCCATTGGGGGCCGAGCGCTTCGCTCATCCCCTCGAATTCGCCGGAGGACAGCCCGTCCGCGAACGCCGGGATCCGTGACTTGTCGATCGCAATCCGCTTGGGATCGCGCTTCTCGATGACCTCTTTGAGCGAGGTCCACTGCTGATCCCCCCAGAGCTCGGCGCTCCGCCCGCCCACCGTCTTGGTCGCGAAGACCGGTGTGTAGACCCCGCCCTGCGGCCCGCCACCTAACGCAATCCGTTCGACCGCCGTCCCGGTGTCGAAGAAGACGTAGATGGTCCTGCGCCGGGCCGCGAACGTGGTCGGCGAGACGAGCGACGTGAAGAGCGGGTCCTCGTTGTACTCGCGCATCGGCACCACCCACATGTCGACGCCGTACTTTCGCATCACCACGGGCAGGATCGTCGTCATCCGCTTCTCGAGCCACTGCTGCTGGAGAGCGGCCTGCGCGCGGGCCGTTCCGAACGGACGGACCGGCGCTTTGGACTGGGCCGCGAGCGGGAGCGCGGCAAGCACGACGGCCGCGAAGCGAACATGGAAGAGTGCCATGTGACTCGCTGGGTTGAGGTCCGCTGAATGTGCGAGCGCCGTGGAGACGATCGCAAGTGGTGGCCTGCAACGCCCTGCAGTGTGGTGAAGGAGATCGTCCGCGCATCACCGGTATGGATGTTGCCCCTTGCGTGATCCAACTGAGGCTCGAACCTATGCTCGCTCGCTACTATCTCGTTGGAATGGCCTTCATTGCCCTGTCGATGGCGGCCATGATGCGGCGTTCCTCTGGCGCGGTCGCCCCGATGAGGTCGCCGCATCTTGCGGCCCCGGTGGTCTCCGCCGTCGGAACCGACTGGTTCAGCCGCGCGAAGCCGTTCTGCAACACGCTGGAAGTCGAGACCTTCATCACCGGCAATCCACCGGCGGCCTCACTGCAGGGCGCCGGATACGGCGCGGCCTGTTGGGCGCTGGCTGGACGGATCGACCGGGCCCGGGCATTGATCGAGGCCCGCCCCGCCTCCGAGCGAGCAGGCGCAGCCGGCATCGTCTTCGAGATCGGCCATCCGACCGCCGACGCCGGCGACAACCGCTCGGCAGGCCCGATCATGGAGCTCGTCGTCGAGTTCTGGCCTAACCACTACATGGCGCTCTATCACGCCGGCGCGGCCGAGGCCGGGCTGGGCCAGACCGACCTGGCCCGGAAGAACCTCACGGCATTCCTCGGCCTCTACCGCACCGAAGACGGCTGGCGCTCGAGCGCGAAGTCCATTCTCGGAAGGCTGGTCGAGCGGTGAGCACCGCCGCCGTTAGGCGCTCCGCGCTGCCGATTCCCTTCTATTTCATGATCCTCTCGATGCTGGCCACCGGTGCGATGGCCGGCATCGTCGCCTCGGCCATCTTCCCGGTCGCCGCCGTCCTCCTGTCGGTTGTGCTGGTGCGAGCGGCGCGGCGTGAGATCAACACCACGTCCGGGGCCGCGAACGACCCGATGATCGAGGCACTCCGAGTGCATATCGGCTGGCTGCCCGACGGGGCCGCGCGGGAGCTGCTTGCCGAGGTCGCCGTCGCAAGCGATCAGCTGCTGGCCGCGACCGTCTCGCGATCCGCTCGGGTCCGGCTCCACGATACGCTGGAGCCGCTCCTCGAGGCGAGCGCGACGGCCGCGCGCGACTTGAGCCAGCTCACCGAGCAGCTCGCGTGGCTCGAAGCCCAGCCGTCCCACAGCGAGCACCTGCCCGATGCCTGGGCGAAGGCGCTGGCAGAGACCCGGACGGCTCGCGATCGGCTCAGCGGCTTATTGCTGGAGCTTTCGACGGCGCTCGGGCGAGCGCGTGCGCTGGCGGCGGGAGGATTCGATTCGGCGGGAGCGGAGCTGGCCGAGCTGTGCCGCGAGTTCGAGGGGATGCCGACAAAGCCGGCCGGCTGACGACTACCTCTCCATCATCTCCTGGTAGCAGCGGTCCCAGGCCGCGGGTACGCTCTCCCGCGCCGAGTAGGGCCCCGGCTCGTAACGTCCGGAGGAGATGCCGGCCTGGCTTTGTTCGGTGATGTGCCAGTCCTGTTGGTTGGTCAGATCCCAGATCGCCACCGCGTCTTCCGGGTTGAAGGCCGGATCGCCGAACGAGCCCGGATGGAACAGCCATTCGCTCTCGATCAGTGTCCGGTCCGCGGCGAGCGGCGTCACGATGTAATAGTTGACGTAGTCGGGATGCAGGCTCAGCATCATGTTAGGCATCAGCGTGTAGTAGTACGCCCGCCGCTGGTCCGACTCGCTCAGATCCGACACCAGCCGCGCGGCCCTTTTCCCGGAGGCGGTGACGCTGTCGTTTCCCTCCGTGATCTCCATGAAGCCGCCCAGGAACGGCCCTTCGGTGAGATCGTTCTCGCCGCTCTGATACGGCATCTTGCAGGAGAGCTCGGGATGGATCGTCGGACAGTGCAGGCACTCGGAGTAGTTCTGGAACACGAGTTTCCAGTTGGAGCGGACCTCGTACCGCGCCTGCCGCTCGAGTCGCAGCCCTGCCAGATCGAATCGCGAGAGCCGTCCGAACATCGGCTCCCAAATCGTCTCGAACGGCACCGGGTCAGCGTCGATGTTGACGAAGAGGAACCCCTCCCATTCCGCCACGGCCGCCTGGTGAAGCGGGTAGTCTTTCCGGTCGAACTCGGGCGTCTCCTGCATGTGCGGCGCTCCGATCAGGCGCCCGTCGGTGGAGTACGTCCATGCGTGATACGGACACCGAATCGTCTCGGTGAAATGACCCTCGGCCTGTTCGCAGAGCCGGGTCCCCCGATGGCGGCAGACATTGAAGAACGCCCGCAACGTTCCTTGGCGATCCCTGACAATGATGACGCTCTCGCCGGCGACGGACCGGGTGATGAAGTCCCCGGCCCGAGCCACACGCTCCGCCCGACCGGCACAGAGCCACTGGCGCGAGAAGATCCGCTCGTGCTCCTCAACGAGCACGGCCGGCGAGGTATAGACCTCCCGCGGCATGGTCCTGGACCCAGGCCGAAACGTCGCGGAGGTTTTATGGAAGGTTGCCATCTTGGATCCTCGCGTGGGGAGGCTGGTGCCTGGGGGCTTAGGTGCTGGGGCTTAGGGCCAGATGTGAGTGAGGTTCAGGGGAGAGGATTCGTTGTCTTAATCCCTAAGCCTTACGCCCTAGCACTTCCCTCGCCGCCAACAGGCCTGACCCCCCGGTGATCCCACCCCCCGGATGCGTGCCGGCTCCACATAAGAATAGGCCCGGCACCGGCATCTGGTAGCGGGCCCAACCCGCGACCGGACGCATGAAAAGAATCTGATCGAGCGTGAGCTCACCCTGGCTGATAGCACCCTCCGTGTACCCGTACCGCGACTCGAGATCCTTGGGCGTCAGCACAGTCCGGGACTGGATCCGGGCGGCTAGGCCGGGAATGGCCCGCTCGAGGGTTGCGACCACCGCGTCCCCGAACCGCTCCCGCTCGGCGGACCAATCCCGATCCCGCAGATGATACGGCGCGTACTGCGCGTGGACCACCATCGCGTGCTTGCCGGCCGGCGCGTCGGCAGGGGATATGACCGTGGGCACCCGGATTTCGATCCAGGGCTCGGGCGACCATCGGCCGTACTTGGCGTGATCGGAGGCCTTCTCGACATAGGTAAGGGAAGGCGCGACCGACACGATACCGCCTAACGACGAACCGCCGTCGGGCAGGCCGTCGAGCGCGAGGAGCACCTTGGCGGCCACACCGCGGAATTTGATCTGCCGGACTGCGTGGATCAGCTCCGGGTCGAGATGAACCGGGTCGAGTAGGACGAGCAACGTGCGGAATGGATCGGCGCTCGAGATCACCGCGCGGCCGCCGACCTCTTCGCCGGAGGTGAGTACGACTCCAGTGGCGGTATCGGTTCGGACGAGGATGGACTGGACCGAAGCGCCGGTCCGGATCTCCACTCCAGCTCCCCGCGCCAGCTCGAGCAGACGCGACGTGAGCAGGCCCATCCCGGCCCGCGGCACGGGGCGCGTCCGGATCGCTCCCTCCGGATTGCCCACGTGGTGGTGGAGCAGCACGAACGTCGTCCCGCCGGAGCGCGGGCCCTGCTGAAGGTTGTTCACTCCGCCGGTGCCGATCAGGGCCTTGAGGAGGTCGCTCTCGAACCACTCGTCGAGGAACTCGTCCACGGCCATCGGCACATTGCGAAGCAGCTCGATCATCTCGGTCTTGCCGAGCCCCCGGAGCTTGAGGCCGAGGCCCGCCAGCTTGAATAGCTCGCCGAGGCTGGTGGTGTCGACGTCGGGCGCGGGCGCGCCGTAGAGCAGCCCGAGAAACTCGGCGATCCGATGAACGCGTGCAGTGAACGCGGGCCACCGCTCGGCGTCTTTGGCCGAGAACCGCCGGATGGCCTCCTGGGTCTTCGCCACGTCGCGCGAGAGGGTGAGCATGCCTCCCTCCGGCGCGGGCGCCGACACCTCTGGCCACACCAAGTCGAGATCATCGATCCGGAGCCCGCGCGCCGCGGCCACCGCCGGTGAGATCCAGCCCGCATCCGGCGCGACCGGATCGGCTCGGAATCCCGGCGCGAACTCGAGCGCCCGCTGGCCCCCGCCGACCGCGTCGTTCGCCTCGAGCACCACGACTCTCTTCCCCGCCTTGGCGAGCACGGTCGCCGTGACGAGGCCGTTGGTGCCGCCGCCGATGACGATTGCATCGTAGCTCGTCGCCATGATCGTCTCCGGTTAGGCCCCGTGCAGGATGGAGAGCGCGGCGAGCCGGCCGGACGCGCCCATGATTCCCCCGCCGGGATGGGTGCCGGCACCGCACTGGTAGTAGCCGCGAATCGGGGTTGTGTACTTGGCCCACCCTGCCGCGGGCCTGAAGAAGAACAGCTGGTGGAGCGCGAGCTCACCCGCGAAGATGTTGCCCTCGGAGAGTCCGGTGATCCGCTCGATGTCGGCGGGAGTGAGGACCTGCCGCCCGATGATCGCCTGTTTCAAGTTGGGCGCGTGCTCGGCAATGGTGTTGACCACAGCGTCGCCGAACGCCTCGCGCTTCTGCTCGTCCCAACCTCCCGTGATGTTGTACGGAGCGTACTGGACGAACACGCTCATCACGTGCTTGCCCGGCGGCGCCATGCCGGGATCGATCATGGAGGGAACGACGATGTCCATATACGGCTTCCGCGAGAAGCTGCCGTACTTCGCGTCGTCGTAGGCCTGCTCGAGGTAGTCCAGGCTCGGGCTCATCGAGATCGCACCGCGGAGGTGCGGACCTCTCCCGGGCATGCAGGTGAAGTTAGGCAGCTCCGAGAGCGCCAGGTTTACCTTCCCCGACGAGCCGCGGAACTTGAAGCGGCGGATCGCCTGGAGCAGATCGTCAGGCAGATCCTTCGAGTCAACCAGATCGATGAACGTGCGGCGCGGGTCGAGGCCCGACACGACGATCGGGGCGCTGATCTCGTCTCCATTCTCGAGCGCGACTCCGACCGCCCGGCCGTGCTTCACGATCACTTGCGTGACGGCGGCTCCGGTCCGGATCGTCGCTCCCAGCGCGGTCGCCGCGCGGCCGATCGCGTTGCTGATGGCGCCGGTGCCGCCCTTGGCGAAGCCCCAGGCCCGGAAGGCGCCGTCGATCTCTCCCATGTAGTGATGCAAGAGGACGTAGGCCGTCCCGGGCGAGCGCGGTCCCAAGAAGGTTCCAATGATCCCGCTCGCGGACTTGGTCGCCTTGAGCGCATCAAACTCGAACCACTCGTCGAGATAGTCGGCGGAGCTCATCGTCATGAGCTTGTAGAGCGCGTGGAAGTGCTTCGAGCCGAGCGAGCGGAAATGTTTGCTGAGCTTGAGAAGACCGAGAAGATCGCCCGGCGAGAGTGAGGTTGGATCGGGCGGAATCATCCCGAGAATCGGCCGGACCGCCATCGCCATGTGATGCATCAGCTGGCCGAACTCCACCGTCGCTTCCGCGTCGCGGGGCGAATGCCTCGAGAGATCCCGGCGCGTCTTGTCCGGGTCGTCCCACGAGCCGAGATAGTCTCCATTCGTGAGCGGCGTGATCGTGCTCGGCAGGGGCAGCACGTGGAGACCGTGCTTCGGCAGCTCGAGATCGCGGATGATCTCGGGCCGGAGCAAGCTCACTACATACGAGAAGACCGAGAACGTGAAGCCGGGAAACACCTGCTCGCTTACGGCCGCGCCGCCGATGAGGGGGCGTCGCTCGAGCACGACCACCCGCTTCCCCGCTCGCGCGAGATATGCGGCCGCGACGAGCCCGTTGTGCCCCCCGCCGATGATGATCGCGTCGTAGCCGTTCGCCATGGTTCCTTTCACGCCTCGCCGTTCTTCACGCGCGCTTCCGTTCGGGGTCGAAGAACGGAGTCTTCGCCACGATCGCTTTGGCCCGACGGCGCTGATGCTCGACCGTCACTTCCATCTCGACCGGGGTTCCCGGCCGAGCGTGGGCGGCCTCGACGTGAGCGAGCGCGATGTACTTCTTGAGGAGCGGAGACCAGCACCCGCTCGACGCGTACCCGACCTGATAGCCGCTGCGGTAGATGGGCGTGCTCGACCGCCACGCGACCGTGGGCACCAACGGCGGCAGATGCCACTCGCCGTAGATTCCCTCGAGCGATACCCAATCCACGTCGATCCCGACCAATCGCCATTGGGGCTCTCGGGCGTGTTCGGCCACCAGCGCGCGTTTTCCGTTGAACGGGCCTTTGTCCAGGTTGACCGTCCAGTCGAGCCCGAGCTCGTAGGGAGTCGACTTCTGCTGCTCGATCAGCGCGTGGTGCGACGAGTGATAGTCGACATCGAGCATGATGAGGCCGGCTTCGATGCGGGCCATGTCGAGCGCCCAGATGCCGGCCGGCGTGATGCCGTAAGGTGTGCCGGCCTCGGTCAACGCATCCCAGACGGCGATGGCACTTTCTGCAGGGATCCAGATCTCGTAGCCGAGATCGCCGGTGTAGCCGGTTCGGGAGACGGAGACGGGGACGCCTCGAATCGTGGTCTCCATCGCCCGGAAAAATTTGAGCGCTTCGATGCTGGGCTCGGTGATTCCGCTCAGGATGGCGCGGGAGAGTGGGCCTTGAAGGGCAAGCGTGCCGACTCGCTCCGAGATGTCTTCCACGTCGATCGCGAGCCCGAACGAATTCATCGCGAGCCACCGCAGGTTTGGCTCAGCCGACGTGAGCCGGAAACTCGATTCGCTCAGCCGCGTGACGGTGCCGTCGTCGATCACCTTGCCGCTACCGTCGCACCACGTCGTGTACATCACCTGACCGATCTTGCACTTCGTGATGTCTCTGGTGACCATGCGATCGAGCAACCGGGCGCAATCCTTGCCGGTAATTATGTACTTGTAAAGCGGCGAGACGTCGAGGAGCGCAGCCGAGCTTCGAATCGCGGTATACTCCCGATCGTGAACGAGATCGTACGAGCTGGCAACGGTGTAGCCCGCCCAGCGGCGCCACGCCTGCCCTTCGACTAGGGCCGAAGTCCGCTGATGAAAAGGAGTCACTCGCAACATGCCGTTGCCCCACAGAGAACGGAATGGACGAATCGCGAAGCTTAAGAACAGGAAGTGCGTCGCTGAGGAACCGCTGGGCATCCAATCGGCCAAGTATACCAAGTCGGTAGGGTGGCCGGGACCCCTCCAGTCGGTTTTTTTCGGCCTTTCTACGGTGGACATCAGGCAAAGTTGGGAGTATTAGTTAACCAATGCCGCCACATAGATTGATTCGTGCTGCCCTGACGCAGGGGTGTATCCTCACCTTTGGGCTATGTGGCGCATTCTCGTCTGCGCAGGCGCAGCGGCCCGATTCGCAGGAACTCCCCAAGCCTTTTGCCGAGCTCTCCCGCACCATCCTCGCCGGCCGCGACTCTCTAGTCGGCACCGCAAAAGCACAAATCGGGACGAAATATCGGTACGGTGCGTCCAAGCCCGGGAAGGCATTCGATTGCAGCGCGCTCGTCCAGTGGATCGCGTCCCTCTTCAACGCAAAGCTGCCGCGCACGGCCGCTGAGCAGGCGAAGACCGGGATCGAGGTTCCCAAGGACACGGCTCAGCTGCTGCCCGGCGATCTCCTGTTCTTCGGCAAAGGGAAGCGGGTTACGCACATCGGGATTTATGTGGGTGAAGGGAAGTTCGTGCACGCCGCGAACCGTCGGAAAGGGGTCATTGAAAGCGACATCGGTCGCACCCGCCAGACCTGGTGGAAAGGCGTCCGCCGGATCTTCGTCGATCCCGACAGCCTGTTCCCCCCGCCACCGCCGTTGCCGTCGATGTCGCCGAGCTCGTAAGAGGGTAAGACGGTAAGACGGTAAGACGGTAAGACGGTAAGACGGTAACTTGCTCAATAATCCCCACACTTCCACTTCCGATTTCCCACTTCCGTCGCCCTACCAGTACTCCCAGCGCCCCAAAACCAGCACATGCACCCCGAGGCACGCGTTCGTCACGCCGTGTGCGAGGATCGCGTCGCCGAGGCTCTTTGTCCGGGTAATCCACCAGTTGTAGACGAGACCGGCGATCAGGCCGACTTCCCAGAACGAGCCGTGCTCCACCGCGAACAGGACGGCGGTCGACCAGAACGCGAAGCGGCTGAACTGACCAAGCGGCCGACTCATGAAATCGCTCGGGTCGTCGATCCAGCGAGGCAGCCAACCGCGCCAGAAAAGTTCTTCGACAATGGGCACGATCAAGGCGCCCCGAACGAACCGGAGCGAGATCACGAGCCCGTCGTGACGCGCTTCGTCCGGCACCGACGAAGCGATTTTCCCCATGAGCCCGTTCTGAAACAACCAGTGCGAGCGGTACGTGGGCCAGAGCACGTCGGGCCCGACCCAGATCAAATACACCGCGATTCCGACGGCCACACTTCCCGCGAGATGGCTAACCCGGAAATCCAGGACCGGCCAAGCGACCGTCCCGATGACGACTGCCAGGATGCCGACCCTCACGACGGCTTGCACGCCTGGTGAGATCGGCAGCAGCGGCGAGACTGCCAGGAGAATGAGAAAGACAAGGAACGGCAGGACGTACCGCGCGGACGGATGCTGATCGAGAACGGACACTCTTATGCCCGGAGCGGTGGACGGTTGACCGTCCACCGCGGATCGTGATTCTCCGCGGCGTTAACAGATCGAGAATGCAGTTCCGACCCCCGCGCTAGAAGGTGTAGGAGACCTTGGTCAGCACCAGTCTTCCGAGCTGCGGCACACCGACGAAGGTCGCGTACCCATGATTGAAGAGGTTGGCGACGTTGACCGCGAGCAGCAGATTCCGCGCGCCTACAGGCGGGCGATAGGTCCCGCCGAGATCCACGACGCCGTACCCATCGGTCTTGCCGACGTAGACGCCCGAGTTCACCGGGAAGCCGGCGACGGCGCGGAACCGGAGCTCGCTCCCCCAGCCCTGCCGGTCGTTCCGGAACCGGAACGTCGCCGAGCCTTTGCTCTTGGCCGCGTTGAGCGCGACGTCGGTGAGGCCGCCTACTTCGGACTGGGGGAAGAAATCCTTGTTCACCCAGGAGTATGTGCCCGAGACGCTGAACCGATCGCTCGCGATATAGTCGAGCGCGAGATCGGAGCCGAAGATGTTCACCGTTCCGAAGTTCCGATAGGTGAGGAAGATGTCCGGGCGCTGCGTCAGCTTGCCGCCGTCGTTCGGGACGACGGTGCCGAGCGGAATCCCCGCCATCGAGGTGACGAGCCCGGAGAGCGCCTGGGTCGGGACGCCCTTGCTCGCGAGATAGGCGCCGAGGGTGGCGGGATCGAGGAAGACGTTAGGCGTCTCGACGATGAGCGGGCCGACGAAGTTCCGCTTGTGCTCGTACCACGCGTCGATCGCGAGCTTGAACTTGGAATTGAAGATGGCCTTGTAGCCGGCCTCGAAGCTGTTGCTGATGGTTGGCTTGAGCCGATCGATGTCCCGCACCTGGTCCGGGGTCACCTCGGCGAAGGCGGCGGTGGTTGGGTTGAGCGCCCGGAGCACTGTGGCGACTTGGGTCGTCGGCGCCGGAATCGACTGGAGGAGCGGCTTGAGCGCCGTCGGCACGAGCGGGCTCTGCAACAGAAACCCGATCGCCACCTGCCACAGCGCCGCGGCATTCGCCGGGAGCAGTCCCGCCGTGGGAACAAACGGCGTGCGCATGCACAAGTTGCCGACCCCGCCCGCACACCCGCCGCCCGCACGGAAGTGGAAGCCTTCGGCGGGCACACCTAACGCCCGCACGCTGTACGGTCCCGCCGCGCCGGCCACGATGTCCAGGAAGAGGTTGTTGTCGCTCGGCGTGGAGAACGACCGGTTGTACGTGAAGCGGAGATTCTGGTCCGGCGTCAGCTTGAAGACCACCCCGACCCGCGGCGAGAGGACGGCCGACTCGAGGCGGCTGTTCTTGTCGATCCGGAGCGCGCTCACGATGTCGAACTTGGGCGAGAGCCGGGTCACGCTGTGGACGTAGCCGCCGATCTCCTTGATCCCGTCGTCGGTCTCGTTCGCGCCGTTGATCGTGCCTCCAGTCCGCGCGTCGGTGTAGAC
>JBDTOH010000155.1:0-10742 GCA_039933355.1 Gemmatimonadota bacterium
AGGCCGCTCGCGAGGCCGGCCCGATAGTACCAGAGCTCCGGATCCTTGGGATCACGGTTTACCGATCCGGCCGTCGTCAGGAAGAACCAGCGCTCCTCGCTGTCTCGGTTGGCCGCGAGCGTCAGGCGCGCCCCGCGACCCACCGACTTCGGCGCCTCGAGAGCGGAAAGGGGTCCCGGCTCGGAGTCATAGCGATCGGTCAGCGGGAGCGTGCGGAGCCGCGCATCGATGTCGCGGGCCACCCGCTCGGGGCGGGCGCCCGCGTCCGCGCCGCGGATCGCGACCATCACGTTATGACGGACGAAAGCGACGACCTCGGACGCAAGCGGCTCGTCCCACGACCACGCGAACGCGAGGTCGCCAAGGTCCTTGACGGTCTTCAAGGCCTCGCGCGGAATCGGCCGCTGGAACGACTCGGTAAAGCGGTAGAGCGACTCGAACGCGCCCGCCGGCCCCTCCAGGCAAAGCCGGAGATCGAGCCGGAGCTGGAGGTCCGGGTCTTCGGTGTCGGTCAGTGCATAACGGCGATGAACGGTGAGCGGAGCCTCGAGCAGGCTCACCTGCTCGTGCTCGAGGCGGAAGCGGGCCAGCTCGGGAAATTCAGACGGGCGAAAGACCAAGTCTTCGGCCAGGAGCGATGCGCGGTCGAACGGCCGGATGGGTGGAGGGAAATCTTCGCGCAGCGTACCCACGAGCACCTCCTCGCACAGCCCTCGACCAGCCCGGGAAAGTCCCCGTCACCGCGCCCTCGCGACAGTCTACTGTCTGCACCACGGTTCCGCTAGCCGCTATCTTCAGGTGTCCATCTTCAATACACACCTGAGCCATTCATGACCATTTGTCCCACTCCGCGCTCGATCGGGCGCTCGGTCCTTCGCTCCGCGGCCCTGACAGTGGCGGGCGCGATTGCGGGCGCCTTCACCCTTAGCGCTCAAGCGCTCGCGCACCCGGAGCAGCGGATGCGGGGCTACATCGCCCAAAACCAGGCCGAGGCGGTCGCGCTTCTCACTCGGGTAGTTAACCTGCCAAGCGGCACGCTCAACGTGGCCGGCGTCAGAGCCGTCGGCGCCGTGTTCCGCCGGGAGCTCGACCTGCTCGGCTTTACCACGCGATGGGCGGACTTGCCGACGAGCATGCGGCGCGCCGGTCATCTCGTCGCCGAGCGGCGGGCGCTCCGGCCGTCGCCTAACGGCAAGCGGATCCTCCTCATCGGCCATCTCGATACGGTCTTCGAAGGTCCCGGCCAGCGATTCGTCCGGCAGGATACCGTGGGCCGCGGGGCGGGCACCGCCGACATGAAGGGCGGCGACGTCGCGATCATCTACGCGCTCAAGGCGCTGAAGGAAGCCGGCGTTCTCGATCAGCTCACGGTGACCGTCGTGATGACCGGTGACGAGGAAGAGGCAGGCCGTCCGCTCGCCGTCTCCCGCAAGGACCTGATCGACGCGGCGCGCACGAGCGACGTCGCGCTCGCCTTCGAAGGCGGCGGCGCGTCCACCGCGACGATCTCGCGGCGCGGCGCCAGCGGCTGGAGACTCAAGGTCACAGGACGCCAGGCCCACAGCTCAGGAGTGTTCAGGCCCGAAGTGGGTTATGGCGCGATCTACGAGGCCGCCCGGATTCTGACCCAGTTCCAGGAGACTCTGTCGAAGCAGCCCTACCTCACGTTCAGCCCCGGCGTCATCGTCGGCGGAACCGATGTGGCGTACGACAGCGCGAATCAGAAAGGCACCGCAGCGGGAAAGACCAACATCATCAGCAAGCAGGTCTGGGTCGAGGGCGACCTCCGCTTCCTCACTGACTCGCAGAAGGACTCGGCCCGCGCGGCGATGCGCGCCATCGTCGCGGATCATCTTCCCGGAACGAACGCCGAGATCACATTCCGCGACGGATATCCCGGGATGCCCCCGACCGACGACAGCCGCGCGATCCTCACGGCGTTCGATCAAGTGAGCCGCGACCTCGGCTACGGGCCGGTCGATGCGCTGCCGCCCGAGAAGCGCGGCGCTGGTGACATCTCGTTCGTCGCCGGCATCGTCGCCGGGCTCGACGGGCTCGGCGTCGACGGCTTCGGCGCGCATTCGCCGGAGGAAGGCGTCTATCTTCCGTCCCTCAAGATGGCGGCGGAACGGGCGGCCCTGTTGATGTACCGGCTCGGCACTGGGAGGCGAACCGGCGAAGGAGCGGTGCCATGAGATCTCAAACCAAAGTCAGCGAGCGGATCGCCGGCGAAGGCTCCGACGCGTGGATGGTCCACGACCAGGCGGTGGCACGCCGGTCGCAGGGCGAAGACATCATTCTGCTGAGCATCGGCGACCCGGATTTCGACACGCCGCTGTCGGTCCGCGACGCAGCCAAGGCCAGTCTCGACCAAGGCCGGACCCACTACTCGCCGATCGGAGGCGAGCCGGCGTTCCGCTTGGCAATCACCGCCGCCACCGAGCGCACATATGGCCGCCGAGTGGCGCCGGACCAGGTAATCGTATTTCCCGGGGCGCAAGCCGCCCTCTTCGCGCTCGGCCAGTGTCTGTTCGATCCGGGTGACGAAGTCATCGTTCTCGATCCCGCCTACGTGACCTACGAAGCGGTCGTGGGGGCGCCGGGAGCCGTTATGAAGCTCGTGCCGCTCCGCCCCGAGAACGGCTTTCACATCGATCCGGACGAGCTCGAGGCAGCCATCACGTCGCGGACCCGCAGTCTCATCATCAACTTCCCGCATAACCCGACCGGTGCGTCGCTCCGGCGCGCCGAGGCGATCGCGGTCGCAGAGCTGTGCCGGAAACACGATCTGTTCCTGCTCAGTGACGAGGTCTACGCCGATCTCGCGTTCGCCCCTGATCAGACGAGCCCGTTCTCGCTTCCGGGGATGGAGGATCGCACCGCGCTGGTCTCGAGCCTCTCCAAGTCGCACGCGATGACGGGATGGCGGTGCGGCTGGACAGTGACCTCACTGCGGCTCGCCGCGGATCTTGCGACGATGGCGCGCTGCATGTGCTTTGGTGTGGCGCAGTTCGTTCAGGACGCCGGCGCCGCGGCGCTCACGGCCGGGGGCGCCGAAGCGGAGGTGCTGCGACGTTCGTATCAGGGACGCGCCGAGGCGATGGTGCGGGAGCTCGCGGACGTGCCGGGGATCGCGGTCAGGATGCCGGAAGGCGGGATGTACGTGTTTGCCGATATCCGCGGCACCGGGCTCACCGGAAAAGAGTTCGCGCAGGGGCTGCTCGACGCAACGGGTGTCTCGGTCACGCCGGGCGAGGGTTTCGGACCGAGCGGCGCCGGACATGTGCGGATCACGTTAGGCACCTCCGAGGAGCGGCTGCTCGAGGCCTGCCGGCGGATCGCCGCGTTCGCGGGGTCACTGGTCGGCTGGAAGGCCTAGCCGGAGCCGATGCCCGAGCTGCCCGACATCACGGTCTACGTCGAAGCGCTCGAGGAGCGGCTCCGCGGTCAGGCGCTCGAGAACGTCCGGATCCGGACTCCGTTCCTGCTTCGTTCGGTCGATCCGCCGATCAGTGCCGTGGTGGGCAAGCGGGTTACGGAGGTGGCCCGAATCGGCAAGCGGATCGCAATCGGGTTCGAGGACGATCTCTGGCTCGTGATCCACCTGATGATTGCGGGCCGGTTCCACTGGAAGGCGGCCGGGGCGAAAGTTGCGAGCAAGGTCGATCTCGCCGCATTCGACTTCCCGACCGGCACACTGACGCTGACCGAGGCGGGCTCGAAGCGGCGCGCATCGCTCCACGTGGCGAGGACCGCCGACCTGCCGACGTTCGCGCGCGGCGGCCTCGACGTCATGGCTGCGTCACAGGCCGAGTTTGCGGAACGGCTGCGGAGCGAGAGTCACACCGTCAAGCGCGCGCTCACTGATCCCCGCCTTTTCGACGGGATCGGGAACGCCTTTTCCGACGAGATTCTCCACGCGGCCCGACTGTCACCGATGGTCCTGACCCGCCGGATGGCGGACGAAGGCGTCGCGCGGCTCTACGACGCCGCTCGGTCAACCCTCCGGATGTGGACCGACCTGCTTCGAACCCAGCGCGCGTCCGGTTTTCCGGAGAAGGTCACGGCGTTCCGGCCGGAGATGGCGGTCCACGGCAAGTTCAAGCAGCCGTGTCCGGTCTGTCGGACGCCGGTGCAACGGATTCGCTACGCGGACAACGAGACGAATTACTGCGCCCGCTGCCAGACCGGTGGCCGGCTGCTCGCGGATCGGGCAATGTCGCGACTGTTGAAGGACGATTGGCCGCGGTCGATCGATGAGCTGGATTGAAGGGAGCTATACGATGAGACTGAGTCGCTCGATGCTGGGGATCGCGCTGATCGGCGGGTGCCGATCCGACCAGCCGGCCCAACCGGCCTGGAGGATGACGCATCTCACAACAGTCTCGCAGCAGGGAATCGTAGGATATCGGGACCCGTTAGGCACGATCAGCCCCGACGGGCGCTGGCTCGCGACCAGCGTGCAGGGCGAGCTGTGGCGTCACCCGGTCGGAGGCGGAGCGGCGGAGCACCTCACCGGGCCCGGCCCGATCATCCAGCAGATTCTGTGGCTACCGAGCGGCGACGCAATCGTCACATCGGAAGCAGATACCGTAGCTCGGTGGTGGGTCTACGAGCCGGGGAAGGAGCGCCGGCCGCTCTGGCCCCTCGGCACCGAGCTCAGCGCGACGGACGAGCGGCGTGCCACACGCTCGGTCCGGCCGACTGGGTTTCGGTTCGTCGCGTGGACTCCGGACGGAGTCGAATGGCGCGGCTTCCGGCAGCGGGGCGACTCGACCGAGATCTGGGCGTCGCCGTTCGACGCCGCGCGCGGGGCGGCGTCGGTGTCGGTCGTCGCCGGGAAGCTGAGCTTTCCGAGCTTCTCGCCCCGCCGCGAGCTGGTTTGCCTCAAGGAAGTGGCGGGCGTTCCCTACCCGGCCGTTCCCTGCTTGGCGCCCGATTCCGCCAAAGCGCCACACCGGCCGGCCTATGGACCGCTCGCGTTCTCGCTCTCCGGCGACACGCTCTACTTTGCGTCGCCTAACGACAAGGGATCGCTCGACCTCTGGCTCTACGACCGGCAGACGCGGGCCGAAGCCCGGATGACCAACACCGGCCGCGATACCTACGCCCCAAGCGTGGCCAAGGATGGCCGGCTGCTGGTCAAGACCCAGAACTATCGCACCAGCGTCTGGGTCATGGACCTCGCGACCCAAGCCGCCCGGTCGCTCACCGCTTTTCAGGCCGAGACGCCGAGCTGGGATCCGACCGGGCATTCGATCGGCGTCACCTACGGGACCTGGCGCCGCTACATCGACGATTACAACTATCCGGACATCGCGCAGGACGTCGGGCTGATCAGCGCGGACTCATCGGCCCCCCAGGGCAAGCCCTATCGGGTGATCGAGGCCTCGCCCTCCGAGGACCAGAGCATGGCCTGGTCACCTAACGGCAAATGGATCGTGTTCCACTCGCACAAGGACAATTCGGACGACCTCTGGCTGATGCCCGCGGACGGCTCCGCTCCGGCCCGCCGGATCACGTTCTTTGGGAGGGGAGCGGAGGCGGGGTGGCCCCGGTGGTCGCCGGACGGCCGCTGGATCGTGGTCGGTGCCGACTCGAAGAAGCACGAGGGGAGCGCCATCCATCGGGTCGCCGTGGACCAGCAGACCGGTGCAACCAAGCCGAGCGAAGAGATCACGATCGACGGATTCGAGCCGCTCCATGCGGAGTGGCTACCGGACAGCAGGCGGCTCGCCGTCCACGGCCATCTCGACCGGGACCGGCAGATCATCGCGATCGTATCGTTAGGCGGCGGCGCCGGCCGGGTCGTGCACGAGTTCCGGAACGTGCAGCGGTTTACCGGTATCGGGGTCTCGCCGGACGGGCAGTGGGTGGCGTTTGCGGCGCCGGACTCGAAGCGGATCCCCCAGATCTTTCGGGTCGGGATCGCGGGGGGTACGCCGGAGCAGCTCACGGCCGACAGCTCGAACAAAACCCAGCCGGCATTTTCCCCCGACGGAAAACGACTCGCGTATACGGTGTGGGAGTATTCGGTCCCACTGTGGCTCGTGAGCAGGTAGCGCCGACGTGGACCGCAGTCTCCCTTCGCCTGGAGCCGACGCCGAATGACCACGCCGCCGCAACCTCCCATACAACCGGATCCGCTGCAGTTCGACCGGGCCGAGCGGGCCGGACCGGGCCTGACCGGCACGATGACGTGCAGCGGGTGCACCGCGCCGATCGGCGATACGTACTTCGAGGCCGGGGGGAAGGTCTTTTGCCCGCGATGTGCCGCCGCGGTTCGAGCGGCCACCGAGAATCGGGGTCGCTTCGGACGGGCCGTGCTGTACGGCTTGGGCGGCGCGATCCTCGGCACCGCGATCTACTACGCCGTGCTCGCCATCACCCACTACGAGATCGGTCTGATCGCAATCCTCGTGGGGTTTGTCGTGGGCAAAGCGGTGAGCCTTGGCGGCGGCAGTCTCGGCGGAAGACGCTATCAGGTGCTCGCGGTCGTCCTCACCTACCTTTCGATCGGCGCCACATACGTTCCACTCGTGATCCGGGGTCTCGGGTCCAAACAGCAGCCGGCGAGTGCGGCCGA
Source organism: Gemmatimonadota bacterium (assembly GCA_039933355.1). Lineage (GTDB taxonomy): Bacteria > Gemmatimonadota > Gemmatimonadetes > Gemmatimonadales > GWC2-71-9 > SHZU01. Next base: position 6,587 of record JBDTOH010000155.1, read on the forward strand.
CTCGCTCGCCCGATCCGGGCCGGCCGTGCCTAACAATGGAAGCGCGGCCGACGTGAAGCCCGCCCGGGGAATCGCCGTCGGCGTGCTGGCGCTGATCGCGCTCGCGGCCACCATGCCGATCATCGCTGGGGTCAGCAACCTGCCCGCCTCGCTGATCGGGCTCTTGATCCTGGGATTCGCGCTGATGCAGGCATGGCGGATGAACCAGCGGGGGAACCTCGAGGTGAGCGGACCGTTCCGGGTGCCCGGCGTCCCTCATGATCCCGCTCCCGGCGAGCCGCCCAATGGCTGACCTGGTCACGGCGAGACTCTGCGCAAGCTGCGGCGCCGAGCTCGCGCCGTCGCTGCTTGCCTGCCCGTCCTGCCACGCCCTGCTTCACGCCGAGCGGCTGAAGGCGCTCTCGGCCGAAGCGCAGGCGCTCGAGGCGGAGTCCGACTGGTCCGGTGCACTCGCGCGGTGGCGAGCGGCGCTCGAGCTCTTGCCGCACGACACTCGGCAACACGCGCTGATCGCCGAGCGGGCGACTGATCTCAACCGGCGAATCGAGGCCGGCCCGGCCAAGCCGGCCGCGGTCACTACCGGACCTTGGTGGAAACGATTCAGAGCCGGGATCGTCGCCGTCGTCGTGCTCGCTCTCACCAAGGGGAAGCTCCTGATTGCCGGCCTGCTCAAGATCCCCACGCTCTTTTCGATGCTTGCGTTCTTCGGGGTTTACTGGGGGCTCTATGGGTGGAAGTTCGCGCTCGGTTTCGTCGTCGCGATCTACATCCACGAGATGGGTCACGTGTTCGAGCTGTCGCGCTACGGCATCAAAGCCACCGCGCCGATGTTCGTCCCGGGTCTGGGCGCCTTCATCCGGATTCAGCAGCACTTCACAGATCCCAGGATGGACGCGCGGATCGGGCTCGCGGGACCGCTCTGGGGGTTAGGCGCGACCGTGGCCGCGTACCTCGCCGGGCGGCTCGCCGGCGACGCGCCAACCCTCATGGCGATCGCCCATACGAGCGCAATCCTCAACCTGTTCAACCTGCTTCCCATCTGGCAGCTCGACGGAGGGCGCGCCTTTCACTCGCTCAACCGGCCGCAGCGGTGGCTCGTCGCGCTGGCGTTAGGGGGTTGCGCGCTGGTGAGCCGGGACGGGCTCATCCTGCTCCTCCCGATCGTCGCGGCCGTTCGCGCGTTCGGCAAGCCCGCGACCGATGAGCCCGATAACGGCGCCCTCGCCCTCTATGTCGGGATCGCGGTGGCGCTCACCTGGATGGCCCAGATTGCGAAACTCCCGGTGCCTTCGCCTTGACCGTTCCATGGGAGGGCTCGGAGCCGCGGGAAGTGCAAGAAGCCAGAAGGAAAGCGGCCCGCAGCAGGGAGTCCTCGCGGTGCCGAAAAAACGACCGCTAAGGCGCGGACGGGGCTCGAATTCGCCTCGCCGAGCCCACGGCACATTACCTGCTTTGGCACGGGACGGACCTCCTCGGGCAGGAAGGCAAATATGTCGATGAACCTCGTGGTCGCCCGTTTCAAGGACGGACGCATCCTGAAGGGCACGAGCCTCAACGTCGACCCTGAAAAGCCGACCTTTCACGTCAAGGCCGACGCGGGTGTGCTCGAGGTCAAGATGAGCGACCTCAAGGCCCTGTTCTTTGTGAAGGACCCGATGGGTAACCCGGCGCACAAGGAAGCCACAGCCCCCACGCCTGGGGACCCGCGGCTGGTGGGCGGCAAGAAGGTCGCGGTCCGATTCAGCGACGGCGAGCGCGTCGTCGGCATGACCAATCGATTCCCGCCGCTCAAGAAGTACTTCTTCATGATCCCGGTCGATCCGAAGAGCAACAACATCCGGATCTTGATCAACCGGGACGCCACGCTCAAGATCGAAGAGATTATCGGCCCAGCTGCTTCTCCCTGATTGCGCGGAACTCGTTTCCAGGACGCCATTCGGGAAATTTGGCTGCGTTGGCGACCCGCCACCCGACCGCGAGCAAGAGCCGCACGTCGTCGACTCCCCCGCTCAAATCCCAGTCCGGCTTCACCTCATCCGACGGTTTGTGGTAGTCCTCGGCGACGTACTTCTCCCTGACCTTCATCCCGAACTCCGGCGGCTTGCCGACGAAGTCGACTCCGGCCTCGACGTAGAGCGCGGGCACGCCCTGCTTCGCGAAGTTGAAGTGATCGGACCGGTAGTAGTACCCCTTCTCCGGCTCCGGATCAGGCCGAATCGTCCGTCCCTGCTCCTCGGCGGCCTGCCGGATCAGGTCATCGAGCTCGGAGGCGCCCAATCCGATCACCGTTAGGTCCTTGGTCCGGCCGGCCACGTTGATCCCGTCGATGTTGATGTCGGCGGCGGTCTTGGCGAGCGAGTAGAGCGGCGTCACCGAGTAGTACTGCGAGCCGAGGAGCCCCTGCTCCTCCGCCGTGACGACGAGGAATAGGATCGATCGCTTGGGGGGCGTCGGCAGCGCCTTGAAGGCGTGGGCCAGCGCAAGGACGGCCGCCGTGCCAGACGCATTGTCGAGCGCGCCGTTGTAGATCGAGTCGCCGTTGATCTTGGTGCCCACTCCGAAGTGATCCCAGTGGCCATCGTAGACGACGTACTCGTCTTTCTGCACCGGATCGGAGCCTTCGAGCTTGGCCACCACATTCCGCGAATCGACCGTTCGGAGCTTGTTCTTGATGGTCATCGACGCCGTCAGGCCGAGGGGAACCGGTTTGAACTCGCGGGTGGCGGCGCGGGCTTTGAGCGAATCGAAATTCTGTCCCGCCATCGCCAGCACCGCTTTGGCCTGATCGAGCGAGATCCAGCCCTCGATCGCGGAGCGGCCCATGTTCTTGTCGGGGGTGACCAAGTCGAACTGCTCACCGGTCTTCCCTTGCACCACGGCGAATGGGTACCCCGACGGCCCGGTCTCGTGGACGATGAACACGGCTGCGGCTTTGTGCCGCATGCCCTGCTCGTACTTGTACGTCCACCGGCCGTAGTAGGTCATCGCTTTGCCGCCGAACTGCGTCGTGTCCGCGAGGGGCGGATCGTTGACCAGGACGATGATGGTCTTCCCGGTGACGTCCGCGCCTTTGAAGTCGTCCCATTGATACTCGGGGGCTTCGATCCCGTAACCCGCAAACACGACCTCCGACTTGTCGATCCGGGCCTCGTCCGCGACGTGCTTGGTCCAGGCGACGACGTCGTCCGCGAACTTGAGCGAGCGGCGGACGCCGCCCTTTTCGAAGACGAGCGCGGTCTTCGGATCGGGGGTGATGCCGACGAGCGGCACCTTCTGGATGTAGCTTCCGTCCGGATTCCCGGGCGCGAGCCCTTCCGCCTTGAAGCGCTGCTCCAGGTAGGCGATCGTCCGATCCTCGCCTAACGTACCGGGCGCGCGGCCCAGGAACGAGTCGGACGCGAGCATCTTGATGTCGGCGAGCAGTCCGGCCGGCTCGATCGCGTTGGTCGCGGCCTCAGGAACCGCCGCAGCCGCTCCGGTTGATGCTCCGCCGCCCGCCGGCTTGTCCGCCCTTGGTCCACACGCCGCCATTGCAGCGAGCCCCATCCCGCTCACCCATCTCCGCATACCGGCTCCTCGTTATGAGCTAACGTCGAGTGCACCCAGCCCGACCCATCCACGCCGCATCGAAGATCGGTCCGTCGCCGCGCTTCGGCAACCCGAAACCCTGCCCGGAGCGGCTGCGTAAGAGACCCCGCCTACCCCGAACCGGAGCACCACGGTGATCATGAGCTCGACCTGGCTTCTCACGTCCGCAACGATGATCGCGCTCGTCTCATCGAGTCCCACGCAGCCGGGCTTTGACCGCTCGGACCGGCCTCAGCCGGTCGACACGATGATCGATGTGGGTGACCACCGGCTTCATTTCCGAGCCTGGGCCGGGAGCGGCAACCTCACGATCGTATTCGAGGCCGGAGGCGGTGCCGATCTCACCGCCTGGGCGACCGTCCCGTCTCTGCTCGCCGCCCGGATTCCGGCCCGAATCGTCGCATACGATCGAGCCGGCATGGGACAGAGTGACGTCGGCCCCCGAGACCTCACGCCGCAGCAAGAGATCGAGCAGCTCGATCGCGCGCTCGACAAGCTGGGAGTCCGTCGGATGGTCCTGGTCGGTCATTCGTACGGAGGCGCAGTCATCACCAACGCGGCGACCGGC